>JAILIO010000114.1 GCA_024695225.1 Lachnospiraceae bacterium | reverse complement strand
GACGTGTGGACATTGTGATGCAGAGGGTGATAGATGTTTTGGGAAGCATTCCCACTCTGGTGGTGGTCACGCTGATGATGGTGGTTATGAAACCGGGGATAGGCGCCATAATCCTGACCCTTGCCCTCACAGGCTGGATGGATATGAGACTGATAGCCAGATCCGGGGTTTTGAGCATAAAGGAGCTTGAATATGTCCAGGCGGCCAGGACCATGGGGGCCGGGGATCTCTATATCATAAGAAAAGAGATCATGCCAAATATCATTGAGCATATGCTGCCACAGATCATGATATGCGTGCCAAATGCGGTTTTTTTGGAATCCTTTCTGAGTTTTGCGGGACTGGGACTGCCGGTGGGAGAGTGTTCCCTGGGAACCCTGTTGTCAGCCGGTTTTGAAAATGTGCTGCTCCATCCCTATAAACTGATACCCTGTTCCGTGATCATGCTGTTATTGATGATATCCTGTCATCTGACGGCCCAGGGAATGGAGAAAGTTCTGAACTGAGGAGAAAAGAATGAGTGATGAAGTAAAAATGGTGGCTGCTGTCTGCACCCAGTGCGGCGGTGAACTGCAGGTGGACCCCGACAAAGAAAAAGCTGTATGTCCCTTTTGCGGAACATCTTTTTTGGTGGAAAAGGCCGTAAATAATTATAATGTGCAGCATGCTACAATAGAGCATGCGGACAATGTAAATATAGATATGAAGGGCACAGTTGACTCAGTCCTGGGATTTGTGGGTCAGCAGATGGCTGAAAGCCGCGAAGACAGAAGAGAGAGGAAAAAGCAGGAGGCTGAAGAGTCCAGAGCACTGATAAAGAATTTTTTCAGATTCGGAATGCCTTTGATGTTCGCGATGATCGTGATCATCATGGTGCTGCAGGCGGTGCTGCCGGATAAAGGCACAGATAAGTCCCCTTCCGGGGAGGGAACGGCGATTGAAGGGGAGTTGTATTCCGAGATTGAAAACGGCATCCTGTACCTGACTATCGGGGAGACAGGTGATCACGCATATGAATTTGACGAGGCAGACAGTTACCGGACATATCTTTCAGATCATTCGGATGCCGGCGAGGACACCTTTTCCATAATGGCAGAGGAAGATTATACAGGCGAAGGATATGCTGTGTTGATCAAAAGCGGGTTTGCCGAGTCGGATCCCGGTGGATATTACGTCATCCGGGTGGATATGGATAACGGAAATATTGAAAATGTGCTTGATACAGACTTTGTGAAGGAACTTTCCGATTACGATTTTTGATCTGAGAGCAGTTCAGGGACAGATCATCCTACAGGAAAACGCATGATGGCGATTCCGTTGATACCGGTCCGGTCAGGGCGGAAGGATGGGATGAGAAAGCTGATATGTACGATTGCCGGATGCGGCGGTGGATTTATGAGAACGGATATCATGGTGATCCGGAAAAGATGACAGAGAAAAAAGAAAACAATACGATCAGTTTTTTTCACAGCATCAGGTTTCAGTTTATGATAGCTCTCCTGCTTTTGCTTTTATTTACGCTGGGTGTGTGCGAGCTTTTAAATACCGGGTTTCTGGACAGATATTACCGCAGCACGAAGGTTAAGGCGCTGAAACAGGCCTACGATACTTTGAATGCCGCGGATCTTGAAAGCATATCGGACAGTGATGAATTTGATGCCGCCATCCGCAGGGTCTCTGAGAGGAATAATATAAGCCTGATCGTTCTGGACACCGACACCGAGACCCTGACTGTCTCCGGCGGTGATTCTGAATTCATGACAAGGCAGCTTCTCTCCAATATATTTGAAAAGAACGGCGCCATCAGGGGTATGGACGGAGCGAAGAACTCGGTCGTCATCGAAGAGACTGACGATTATGAGATAAGGACCATGACAGATCCGGTGAGCGGCACCGGGTTTATTGAGATGTGGGGGACCCTGGACAATGGAAATCTTTTTATGCTCAGGACTTCTCTGGAGAGCATAAGGGAATCTGCGGCGCTGTCAAACAGGTTTTTCCTTTACGCCGGACTGCTGGCCCTGGCTTTGGGGGTTGTGGTGAGTTTCTTCGTCTCAAAGAAGATAACCGGACCCATAAGGGAGATAACCACAGTCTCCGAGCGCTTGAAGGAAATGGATTTCGAGGCCAAATACACAGGGGACGCCAAAAATGAGATAGGGATACTGGGCAGGAACATAAATGACCTTTCTGAAAAGCTTGAGACCAATATCTCGGAACTCAGGACCGCCAACAATTCCCTGGAACTGGAGCTTGAAAAGAAAAACGAGATAAATGAAGAACAGAAAGAATTCCTGTCTTCTGTATCCCATGAACTGAAGACACCCATAGCCCTGATACAGGGATATGCCGAGGGGATAAAGGATCAGGTGAATGAAGACCCTGAGAGCATTGATTTCTATATAGATGTTATAATAGATGAAGCCCGCAGGATGAATGGGATGGTAAAGCAGATAATGACACTGTCCTCCATGGAGTCTGCGGTGGACAAGCCGGAGATGACCAGGTTTGATATAAGTGTGATGATAAGGAATTACATACGTTCATCCGATATACTTATAAGGAACAGCAATGTGTCCGTCACTGTCCCAGAGGAGAGCGGGGTTTTTGTGTGGGGCGATGAGATCAGGGTTGAAGAGGTGTTTATGAATTATTTTTCAAATGCCCTGAACCATGCAGACGGGGAGAGAAGGATCCATGTGAAGTTGTCTGATGTGCCCGGAAACAAGGTCAGGATTTCCGTATTCAACACCGGAGATCCCATCCCCGCCGAGTCCCTGGGGCGTATCTGGGACAGGTTCTACAAGGTTGACAAGGCCCGTTCAAGAGAGTACGGTGGCAGTGGCGTCGGCCTTTCCATAGTGAAGGCTGCCATGGAATCCATGGGTCAGAAATACGGTGCCAATAATTATGATGATGGAGTGGAGTTCTGGTTTGAACTGGATAGAGGATAAAAATGAAGAGAAGGCGTAAGATCGCATCGGTTACTGCTATCATACTGTGCATAATAATGTGCCTCACCCTCGCCATGTCCATGGCGGGGTGCGGATCGGCAAAAGAGATAGAACTGTCCGCCGAGGATGAGACCAGGGTCAAGGAATATGCTTCCGGCCTGGTGATCAAGTACGGGGTCGGCTCCAGCAGACTTCTTTCTGAGGAAGAGATAGCTGAGTCAGAAGCTGCAAAAAAGGCCCGGGTGAACGCCCATGCCAGCGAGTATGCCCATTCCAACGGGTATGTGGCTCCGGGAACGGAGGATTCCAAAGATAAGGGAGGGGATAAGAGCTCCGGGAATTCTTCAGGCGGAGGAGACGGAGGCGGCGAGACCGGCGCTGACAGTTATGATGTGACCACTATCCAGGATTTTTACGGTATAAGCGGTTTTACCTTCAATTACGAGTCCACTGAGATCGCAGACTCCTATCTCCCTGAGGGAGATGAGGTGAATATGGGATTTCTGGTGACGGCGGATGCGGGGAGAAAACTGGCTATCCTTCATTTCTCAGTGACCAATACCGGGGCGGAGGACGCGGAACTGGACATGACTTCCTACGGCCCCATATTCAGGGTGTCTCTGAATGGAGGAGGCTCCCATCCCGTGCTGGAAACCCTGCTGATAAACGATCTTTCATCCTACAAGGGGATGGTGATAGCAGGGGGCACCCAGGAACTGGTGCTGATATCCCAGACCGACGAAGGATTCTCCGAAAGCAACGTGTCCAAACTGGTGCTTTCCATGAAGGATGCGGCCGGAATGTCTGCAAAACTTCTTTTGAAAAATGACGGATCATCTGTTGAGACTGCATCTCCAGCTGACGGAGCTGCCGGTACGCAGGGGGCTACTGCGCCTTCCGGAAGCTCAGGCGGAAATGAGGGCGCAAATGGTGGAGTGAAGCCTCCTGCAGGGGCTGCGCCTCAGGATGAGGAGATACCTGAAGAAGGACCTGATGTGCCAATCGAGGACATCGTTCCCACGGGCAATGAGCAGAGCACCTGAATAGGAGTTCGTATTTATGAAAGGGCTTTAAGAAACCGGACCCGCTTAAGGGAACCGGTTCAGAGGGTGGAAAAGGCCATAGGAGCGTATTCGGCGATGTCACGGGCGAGTATCCCGTGGCATCCTTTTTTTTGAGCGGCGATGGTTCCTGCAATCCCGTGGAGGTGAGCCCCTATGGGGGCGGAGTCCTCGGGAGAACTGCCCATGACAGCGGCGCAGCCTGCGATAAAACCGGTGAGCACATCCCCGGATCCGGCCTTTGCCATGGCGCTGCATCCGGAAGTGATGTGGATCATCCGCCCTGCGGAGGCACAGCAGGTGATGTGATCCTTTAATACCACGGTCACTTTATGCTTGTCTGAATAGTCAAGGGCGATTTCTTCGGGGTTCTCTTTGACCTCCGGTATTGAGAGCCCGGTAAGTCTGGCCATTTCACCCACGTGGGGAGTTATTATTATGTGAGGTGCGCCTGAGTGGCCTGCGGTCCCGGTCAGGTCTATGCCTTCCTCAGATATTATGTTCAGGGCATCTGCATCTATTATCATAAGACGAAGTTTTTTGAAGGAACTCATAAGCCCCGGATCTGTGAGGGCGATAACTTCCTGTCTTGCAGCATCGGATCTGGAGAGCCCGGGGCCCGCGATCAGGATGTCTGCCCAGGACATGGCAGATGAAGCTTCCTCTGTAAATATAATGGAGTTGCCTGATCCCACGGGGGATCTCTGTGACAATTCCTCTTTTGATATATCCGATCTTGAGGTTACATGTTCGATGCTGTCGTACATGGCTTCCGGAAGAAGAGACTGCAAAATGATCCTGTTGCACTCGGGTCCCATGTACCTGACCATACCCACACCGCATCTGAAAGCCGAGAGGCCCGACAGGAACGCAGCTCCCGCCATACCACAGCTGCCTCCCGCTATCAGGAGTTTTCCGTATTTTCCTTTGTCGGCATTCTCCATACGGGATCTGAAAGAAGACCTGTGAATGGCCAGAATGTCTTTGATATCAATGTTTTCCATAAGATGATGATATTGTTTGGGGTGGATAAAGTCAAAGGAAAAAGTGGTTAAAAAAAATCATAGAAAATGGCAAAATTAGTGTTGACTTTACATTGACCCGATGATAATATCTTTAACGCACTCGCCGATACGGGCGGTGCAGAGAACCTTGACAATCTGACAGCAGTGCGACCCTGAATAAATTCCAAAGGGAAATATTCAGAAGAACAAAAAGCAAGTAAATCGGAACGAAAGCTAAAGCT
>JAILIO010000077.1 GCA_024695225.1 Lachnospiraceae bacterium | reverse complement strand
TCCGAGGGCGATCATTGCTTTCGTACCGGTCCTGAACCAGAATTTTATCATAAAAAATCAGATTGCACTACTCTATTGCTATTATCGAGGTTAAAGGTGTATTATTCAACCTATGAATACTGATAATATACGGCATAAAATATTGATAGTGGACGACATGGAAGTAAACCGCCTGATCCTCAGGAATATGCTTGAGAGCGACTATGACATCGAGGAAGCGGTGGACGGCACGGATGCCTTGAAGAAGATAGAAGAGCTGAAGGACAGTCTGGACCTCATTTTACTTGACTGGTTCATGCCCGGGAAGACGGGATTTGAAGTGCTGAGCGAAATGTCCCGGCGCTGGTGGAGGGAGGATATTCCCGTCATTATGATATCTGCGGAGCATGATGAGTCTTACGTGGTAAAAGCCTACAAACTTGGGGCTCTCGATTATATACAGAGACCCTTCAATGCGGCCATAGTCAGGCACCGGGTGGAAACCGTCATGCGGCTTCACCTGAAGGAACAGAGGCTTGCACAGATAGCTGCAAATGAGATCATGTCCCGCCATCGAAACAACAACATGATGATACATGTGCTGTCCGGCATCGTTGAGTTCAGAAACGGAGAAAGCGGCATGCACGTGGTCCATGTGCAGGCGCTTACGGATATGCTCATGAGAGAGATCAGAAACTGTTCCGACAAATACCGTTTCACACCGGAAGAGATGTCTCTGATCCCCGTGGCTGCCGCAATGCACGACATAGGGAAGATATCCGTGCCCTCGGAGATCCTGAACAAGCCGGGACGGCTGACGGATGAAGAATTTGCCATAATGAAGAAACACACCACCGCGGGGTATGATATGCTAAACTCCCTGGAGGGATACAGGCAGGATCCTTTAGTCCGCATTGCTGCGCAGGTGTGCAGATCCCATCATGAGAGATGGGACGGACGGGGATATCCCGACGGGCTTAAGGGGGATGATATCCCCATGGCAGCACAGCTTGTGTCACTGGCGGATGTTTACGACGCCCTGACCAGCGAACGCTGTTATAAAAAGGCATTCAGCCACGAAAAGACCGTGGAAATGATAAAGAACGGTGAATGCGGAAACTTTAATCCCGTCCTCTTAGAGAGTTTCCTTAACCTTGCGGACGACATCCCCGGAAATCTCGATACCATCATGGATTCCGGTTTCTACGAGGAGGACATACAGAAGATGGTGGAGAGGACTCTGAGACCCAGACGTCCTGATTGAACAGGAGGAGATTTGAATCTTTCCAATGCAGTGATAGAACTGGATCTTCACGGACTCACAGTGGATCAGGCGGAAAAGAGGGTGGAGAGAGCTGTGGCTTCAGCAGACGGCGGAGTGTATATCATACGTGTGATACACGGCTTCAACCGCGGCACCGCCATACGCACCATGCTGAATGAGACCTACGGCAGGGGATATGACAGAAAAGTGATACGGGTGAGACCCGGGTCAAACCCCGGCACCACGGAACTGATGCTGAAGGAGATGTGATCCTGCTGCAGAAAGCAGGCGCAGAGATCATTTTCCGGGGACAGTTTCAGGACAGGATAAATGACAAAGAAAAACCGGATGCCCTAACGGATATCCGGTTTTCTGATGGAGCATACGAGATTCGAACTCGTGACCTCCTCCATGCCATGGAGACGCGCTCCCAGCTGCGCTAATGCCCCAAACATATAAGATCAAACAGGGGACGAGGGATTCGAACCCCCATGATCGCTTTTGGAGAGCGGCATACTGCCATTGTATGAGTCCCCTTCGTCACACGCCGCTTTGATATGATACCATTTTCTGAAATGTTGTCAAGCCTTATTTTTTTGACCTTTTTTTACATCTCCCTTATAATCAGTTGAAATATCCTTTGGAAGGCTTTTGATCTTGAAAGGACAGGGAGGGATCCGTACATACCTATGCTTAAAAAGAAGCTCCGCTCAGACCCTTATGCTCTATATACCGCGATCTTCATACCTGCTGTATTTGTGATATTTTTCGTATTTACATTCCTGATAGGCGGGAAAAGCCTCATAAACAGCGATGACGGCTATCATGAAACCTATCCCGCGCTGGTGTTTATTTCCCGTTATGTAAGAGAATTCATTCCGAATCTGTTGAAGGGCAGGGTGATAATGTATTCCCCTGAGATCGGCATGGGGGAGGATCCCTTCTCTTCTCTGTCCTGGAACGGATTCGGTGATATCTTCAACTGGGGAGCAGTATTCTTCGGGCCCAGATATATGTGGGTCTACTACGGGTTTATCACTGTGCTCAGGCTGTGGCTTTCCGGCATCGGTTTCATCGTCTTTGCCCGGGTGAAGAATTTCGGGTTCAAGGAGACGGTGGCGGGAGCCGTGATGTACTCACTCAGCGGGTACGCCCTTGGAAATGAGATGACCTATATGTCCTTTCAGCCTCCCAAGGTTTATTTTCCTTTTATGGCAGCAGGGATAATGAAGGTTTTGGAAGGCGGTGAGGACCGGAGAAAATGGGGGCTTGTCACCGCGGCAGCCTTCTGTCTCCAGGGAATGTGCGGTTATTATTTCCTCTATGTGAATCTTTTGGGAGGTGTGATCTTTTTCCTAATAGAGGCGGTGCCTGGAATGATCTCCCGCAAATGGAGACCGGGATATGTGGCGGGCAGGTTCGGGGCCATCGCACTCTGGTGCACCGCAGGCATAGGGGCGTCCCTGGTGTACCTCATGCCGCCTGTGATCATGACTATGAACTCCACCAGGACAGAGAGCATGAAAAGTCTTTCCGAGATCTTTTCACTTCCCACAGCTGATGCAGCAAAGAAATACTTTGAACTCATGTTCCTGCCAAAACGGGGATGCTATTATTTCCACGGTTATGCCCTGCCTGTAATAGTGCTCCTTTGCCTTCTGTTCTGCCTTGTATTTATGCGAAAATACAGGCTTTACAAGCAGACAGCCTGCTATGTCACAGCTTTTCTCTGTTCTTTTTTCCCGGCCTTTGGCACCATAGCAAACGGTTTTCTCTACAACACGGTGCGCTGGGTCTATCTCCTGCATTTTATGCTGGCAGCTGTCACCGCTTCACTGATACCATATATGGCTGAGCAGTTCGGAGGAAAAGCCGGGGGTGGGAAAACAGGGCCGGTTATCACTCCCCAAAGGCTGAGATCGATCCTCTGCGTGTTTGTCATTGCAAATATCCTTGTGCTCAGGTTTGTGGAATACGCTCCAAGGTCTCTGGGAGGACAGGAACTCTACGGCACTTTCCGCCGGGTGTCAAATATATATGAAGATCTTAATGAGTCCACCTTCAGCACAGCGCTGGCTTCAGATGACCGGAGATACAGTGACACCGATTTCTTCAGGTATGACATATCAAACCCTGTGTCCAACGCAGGCATGCTGTACGGAATGCCTGCCACAACGGAAGATCTGAGTATTGTAGACCCTTCCTCTTCCAGACTGTCTCCTGCGGCGTGCCTCACCGTGTCCGGAGGGGGACAGGGCAATCAGGGTTTTATTTCCCTTGAAGGAAGAACACCCCTGGAAGCCCTCTTATCTGTAAGGAAATATACGGATCTGGTGGGGGCGGTGCCGCTGTCCTTTGACAACCCTCAGGCTCTTCCTATGGGGATAATGTTCTACGATACGGTCACGGAGGAAGAAACGGCGGATCTGTTTCCCCTGACATGGATGAATGTGACCACCGACAGGCTGATCCTGGACAAAGAGGATGAGGGAACCGGGGGAGCGGATTTTTCGGCATACGAAGCCATGACAACAGAGATACCTTTTGAGATGGAGTATGAAGGAAATTTCAGCATCGAGGGCGGAAATGAAGGAGTTCCCGGATCCTCAGAAAACACAGTCCTGAAATACACCGGGGGTCCCGGGTTAATGAAGGCTGCCGGAGGAACTGTTCTCCATATCAGTTTCCCGCCCTCGGAGGAGGCACTTCCCTTAGGCACAGAGTATTATGTGGCCATTTACGGTCTGGAAGGCGCGCCTCAGGCTTTCAAGGTCGGTGAAAAGTATATTACCACCGGCGGCGCCAGACCGGGGGACCATCTGGCTATGGTGAAACTGTTCTACGAGCCTCAAAGGGGAAGTTTTGATATGGAATTCCCCGGGACTGAGGAGGATGTATTCACATTTTCCGATATAAAGATATTCAGAAATGACAACGATGCCCTGAACACCTTTGCTGCGGACAGGAGAGAAGGCAATTCCGTAACCGACTACCGCTGGGACGGCAACAGGTTTTCGGAAAATGTGGAAACGGAAAAGGAAGGATGGCTTTTCGTCTCACTGCCCTTTAACGAAGGATGGAAGTGCTGTCTGGACGGGGCACAGACTGAAATAATAAGGGCTGACAACTGTTACATGGCAGTCAGGGTAAGCCCGGGAAAGCACAGTGTGGAATTCAGTTATTCTACTCCCCACATGGGGATATGGGCTCTCATAAGTCTGATCTCCAT
>JAILIO010000026.1 GCA_024695225.1 Lachnospiraceae bacterium | reverse complement strand
GGCAGCGAACAGCGCCCCGCCGGAGGCAATGAAGCCAGACAGAAGAATCCCCAGTCTTCCGGAAACAATATGAGAAAGAAAGGTCAGGAGCCCTCTGCAGAGAGCTTTGTCAATGTGACCAGAAAGAGCGATGTCACCCCTGCCGCTCCCGGAAAGAAGCAGCAGAGACCTGCATCATCCGGCGGTCACTATACAAAGAATGCCCAGCAGGGTCCTGCCGGCGGTGGACATACACAGGCCGGACAGGGCGGCACCTACGGCAGGCCCCAGGCCCAGAGAAACAATGGACGTCCCGGCAAGGGCGGAAGCGCCGGCGCCTTTGGAAACGGCCCGGAGAAATCCCGCAGGAATCCACAGGACAGGAACAGGAAAAATAAGAGAGTGGATCAGCAGGGTGAAGAAGAGAAGAGAGTAAGGCCCAACAAAGCTGGAAGGTTTATAAAGCCTGAGAAGGCTCCCGAGCCGGAGGAAGAGAAGATCAAAGTGATTACCATTCCTGAAAGCCTGACAATAAAGGAATTGTCGGACAAGATGAAACTTCAGCCTTCAGCCATCATAAAGAAACTCTTTATGAGCGGACAGATGGTCACGGTGAACAGCGAGATCTCATTTGAAGAGGCGGAAAATATCGCTGCGGATTTTGAGATACTATGTGAAAAAGAAGAGAAGGTGGATGTGATAGAAGAGCTTCTGAGGGAGGACGAAGAGGATCCTGCGAAGCTGAAAAAGAGACCTCCCGTGGTGGTGGTCATGGGTCACGTCGACCACGGAAAGACTTCCCTGCTGGATGCCATCAGAAACACCAAGGTCACCAAGGGAGAGGCCGGGGGCATCACCCAGGCCATAGGTGCATATACCGTCGAGTCGGGCGGTCAGCAGATAACATTCCTGGATACTCCGGGACATGAAGCCTTCACTGCCATGCGTATGAGGGGTGCGAACTCCACGGATATAGCGGTGCTGGTGGTGGCTGCCGATGACGGAGTCATGCCCCAGACGGTTGAAGCCATAAACCATGCAAAAGCCGCAGGTATAGAGATAATCGTGGCTATAAACAAGATCGATAAGCCCAATGCCAATCCCGAAAAGGTGAAGCAGGAACTTACGGAATACGAACTTGTCCCCGTGGATTGGGGCGGGTCCACAGAGTTTGTCAATGTGTCTGCCAAGTCCGGGGAAGGCATAGATACCCTGCTGGAGACCATCCTGCTGACTGCGGATATCCTTGAACTCAAGGCAAATCCCAACAGAAATGCAAGAGGTGTGGTCATTGAGGCCAGACTGGATAAGGGCAGAGGCCCTGTGGCTACGGTTCTGGTGCAGAAGGGTACCCTTAAGGTGGGAAACTTTATTTCCGTGGGTGCCTGTCACGGAAGGATCAGGGCGATGATCGGCGACAGTCAGGAGAATGTTCAGGATGCGGGACCTTCGGTGCCTGTGGCCATACTGGGACTGAACGATGTGCCCGAAGCCGGAGAGACCTTTGTGGTCCATGAGAATGAGAAGACTGCCAGGTCCTTTGCCCAGACCTACATGACCCAGCACAAGGAAGAGCTGGTGGCCGATACGAAACAGAGGATGTCCCTGGACGATCTGTCCCGTATGATAAAGGAAGGGGACGCCAAGGAACTGGATATCATTATCAAGGCCGATGTACAGGGGTCGGTTGAGGCTCTGAGAGACTCGCTGGTGAAGCTTTCAAACGAGGAAGTCATCGTGAAGGTCATACATGGCGGCGTCGGCACCATAAACGAATCGGATGTCATACTGGCATCCGCCTCAAATGCCGTGATCATAGGTTTCAATGTCCGCACGGACACCATGGCCAAGTCCACGGCAGAGAGGGAAAAGGTGGATATACGTCTCTACAAGGTCATCTATCAGGCCATTGAAGATGTGGAATCCGCCATGAAGGGAATGCTGGAGCCTGTTTACGAAGAGAAGATCACAGGACATGCAGAGGTGAGGCAGACGTTCAAGGCCTCCGCAGTTGGCAATATCGCCGGTTCCTTTGTGACGGACGGGGTGGTGAAGAAAGATTCCTCTGTCCGCATCACCAGGGGAGACGATCAGATCTTTGAAGGTAAACTTGCTTCCCTTAAGCGTTTCAAAGATGATGTGAAGGAAGTGAAGGAAGGTTACGAGTGCGGTCTTGTCTTCGATGGTTTCGATGCCATAAGGGAAGGCGACAGGATCGAGTTTTATGAGATGGTTGAGGTGCCAAGAACATAAATGCGTAAGAACAGTATAAAAAATATACGCATAAATGAGGAATACAGACGGGAGATCTCGGAACTGATCAGAAATGATGTGAAGGATCCCAGGATCGCGCCCATGACCAGTGTCACATCCGTTGAAGTGGCGCCGGATCTGAAGACCTGCAGAGTATATATAAGCGTCCTGGGGGACGAGGATGCTCTTTCGGAGACGCTGGAAGGACTGGTGCAGGCATCAGGGTATATCCGTCATGAACTGGCCATGAGAGTGAATCTGAGAAACACTCCCGTCATCACATTCCTTCCGGACCGTTCCATCGAGTACGGAGTCAGGATGTCAAGGCTTATCGACGAGGTGGTTTCGGAGGATAAAGCGAGGACTGTCAGTGATGAAGATACTTGACGAGGTAAAGGGAGCGTCTTCCATAGCCATCGGCGGTCATATCAGGCCTGACGGGGACTGCGTAGGTTCATGTCTCGCCATGTGGAATTATCTGGTGAAGACCATGCCGGATGCCGAAGTGACGGTATATCTCGAGGAACCTCCTGCCATCTTTGACGTGATAAACGGCGTGGACAGGGTGTTAAATGAGGCGGATCCCCTTGGAAAACCCGATGTGTTTATTTGCATAGACTGTAATGAGGATAGGCTTGGATTCTCGGGGCCTCTTTTCAGGAATGCCGGGAAACGCATAAACATCGATCATCACGTGAGCAATCCCGGATGCGGTGATGTGAATTATATATATCCCGATGCCAGTTCAGCGGCTGAGCTTGTTTACGAGGTGATGGACAGGGATCTCATCGACGAAGAAATTGCAAAGGCTGTCTATATCGGCATTATCCACGATACGGGAGTCCTGAAATATTCCAGCACTTCTCCTAAGACTCTCCGCATCGCAGCGGATCTGATCTCCTTCGGTTTTGATTTCACAAAGCTGATAGACGAGACCTTCTACGAGAAGACCTATGTACAGAGCCAGATCCTGGGGAGATCTCTCATGGAGAGCATAATCTTTATGGACGGCAAGTGTGTGGTG
The DNA here is from genome assembly GCA_024695225.1 of Lachnospiraceae bacterium. Taxonomy (GTDB): domain Bacteria; phylum Bacillota; class Clostridia; order Lachnospirales; family Lachnospiraceae; genus JAEELB01. Next base: position 1,813 of record JAILIO010000026.1, on the reverse strand, counting down.
TCAATGGTTGACAGGAAGACCATGGACTTTTATCGTGCAGACTCCGCAGATCTCGACGGCATAGTGAGCCAGCTCCTCCTGATAAAAGACGTGGAGTGCGCTATCTTCATGCATGAGCAGCGCCCTATGGAGTATAAAGTGAGCCTCAGAGCGCGGAATAAGCTGGATGTGTCGGTGGTAGCCGAAGCCTTCGGAGGCGGTGGACACAAAAAAGCCGCAGGGTGCACCATGAACGGCACATACTACGATTGTATAAACAATCTGTCATATCATATAGAACAGCAGCTTATCTGAGGGTATGGATCTGAACGGAGTGATCTGTGTAAATAAAGACACCGGCTTTACATCCCAGGATGCTGTTTCTGTGGTGAAAGGGATATTGAAAGTAAAGAAGGCGGGACATACAGGAACCCTGGACCCTATGGCCAGAGGGGTCCTTCCGGTTTGTATAGGCGCAGCCACCAGGGCTGCTTCTTTTATTTCCGCAGACAGGAAATCTTATGAAACGGTTATGAGACTGGGGATAAGATCTGACACCTACGATATCACGGGAAACGTGACAAAAGGTGAAGGGCCGGTCCCCGGGGAGGATAAAGTCAGGGAGGCTGTAAAGTTTTTTGAAGGCGGGTATATGCAGAAACCTCCCATGTATTCCGCGATACATGTGAACGGAAAGAGAGCGTACGAACTTGCAAGGAGGGGAGAGGAAGCGGATATCCCTGCCAGGCGGGTGGAAATATATGATATTAAATTGCTCTCGATTTCAGGAGACAGGGTTTCCTTTTCGGTCACCTGTTCTGCCGGGACATATGTGAGATCCCTCATAAATGACATAGGGGAAAGGCTTGGATGCGGCGCCGTCATGGAGGGGCTTTTAAGGACCGGCTGCGGCGAGTTCACCCTAAAAGATTCCTGCACCATCCGTGAACTGGAAGAACTGAGGGACCTGGGCCGGATCGGAGAAAAACTGATATCTCTCCCGACGCTTTTCAAGGATCTGAGACGGCAGGTTCTCCATGAAGAAGACATGATGACAAAGGCCACAAACGGAAATCCGCTGCCTCTGCCCGAGGGGGTGGACAGCGGTGAGAAGGTGTATGTCTGCAGTGACAAAGGTTTTTTCTACGGTATATACAGGGCTGACGGAGGAAGAAATCTTCTGATGCCGGAAAAAATGTTCCTGATAAATGAGTAAAATGTTCCCGGTAAACGAGTTGAGAAATAATTTCGTGACAGACGGGTGATCTATCGAGATCAACGAATGAGGAAGTGATTTGGAGATAATCCGCGGCACAAAAGAGATAAGCATACATAAACCCACTGCCATTACCGTCGGAAAATTTGACGGTGTGCATATTGGGCACAGGAAGATCCTTTCCATGGTGGTGAAACAGAAGGAAAAGGGGCTCCTGCCTGCAGCCTTCACTTTTGCACCGTCTCCGGAGAGTTTTTTCTCAGGGAAACCATCAGGCCAGCTTCTGACAGACAGCGAGAAGGAATGTATCCTTGAGAAAACCGGGATAGAGATCCTGATAGAATATCCCATGGACGCTGAAACTGCAGGTACTGAAGCCGGGGTTTTCCTTGAAAATGTTCTGGCGGGGAGTCTGAATGCCCGGTATATCGCCGCGGGGGAAGATGTGACCTTTGGAAAAATGGGTAAAGGCGATGCCGGGTTTATCATGAGGGAAGCGCCGGGTCTTGGTATAAGGGCGGAGATCATTGAAAAGGTGATGAAGGACGGTGAAATCGTAAGCTCCACCCTTGTGCGGTCATATCTTAAAAGGGGTGAGATGGAGAAAGTGACCGGACT
>JAILIO010000279.1 GCA_024695225.1 Lachnospiraceae bacterium | reverse complement strand
GGGAAGCGCAGTCAGCCAGGTAAATAAGAGCGCAGAAAGCCCGGGAAGCGCAGTCAGCCAGGTAAATAAGAACGCAGAAAGCCCCGGGAAACCGGGTTATCCGGTAAATAAGAGCGCAGAAAGCCCCGGGAAGCCGAGATTATCCGGTAAATAAGAGCGCAGAAAGCCTGGGAAGCCGAGATTATCCGGTAAATAAGAGCGCAGAAAGCCCGGGAAGCCGAGATTATCCGGTAAATAAGAGCGCAGAAAGCCCGGGAAACCGAGATTATCCGGTATAAGAGTGCGCCGGTCAGAAAATATGGAAGCGCAGCAAGTGAGATAATGAAGAACAGAAACGAAAAAGTGATGGCGGCAGCAGCTGTATTCGCCATCGTGTCAACTATAATAATGATCGTTCTGTCCCTTGGGGTACAGAGATTCATGATAGAGGCCCGCGAACAGGCGGTAGCGCTTGCAAGCGAGAAGAGCAGGAACAGCAGTGGCAGTGGAAATGTCGACGGCAGTGTAAATGGCAGTGCCGATGGCAGTGGAAGCGAAACCGGAAGCGGAAGCGTTGAAGTTTCCGTCCCGGAGCGGGGCATAGTCCTGGGGATGGAAACGGAGCCCAGCGATTACATCTGCCTTCCCCTGCCCGAAGGGGTTTCAGCCGCCGGTGTTACTGCGGAGAACCATTACATGGACGGCCAGCTCTGGATCAGGATGCCAAATTCTGATTTCCTGTTTTACTCAGAAAAATCAGTGAGTGGAGACGTGAGTAAACTCAGGCAGGCCATGGCCTTTGAAGATGATGACGGCGGCGTGGTGGTTCGCCTGGCTCTCGACAATATTTACGAGTATGAGCTGATATCCGAGGACCAGAATCTCTATGTGAAACTCATGACGCCTAAGGAAAAATACGATCTGGTGGTGGTGGTCGATCCGGCCTCAGACCAGGGCGCTGAAGTCAATCTTGCAGTGGCGGATGCGCTTTACAAGCTTATGGAGAACTCCGGGATCAGGGTCTATCAGACCAGGATGACCGAGAAAGAATGTCTTCCGGAAAATGCCGCAGCTGTGGCGAATGCGGTCAAAGCAGACATGTTTATAAGGATATCCGTGGGCACTGATGAGAACTCCGGAGTCTACGGGACTGTTTCCAAATATTCCGGTGATTATTTTATCCCGGGTTTCAGCAGCGTAGACCTGGCGGATGTTCTGGAGAGAAGCGTGGTGACGCAGCTCAGGTCTGAAACACTGGGGATCGTCGAGGCAGGCGAGGAGGATGTGGCTCTTAAAAGCGCCAGGGTCCCTGCGGCAGAGGTGGTGTTGGGCTACATGACAAATGTCCAGGAAAATAAGCTCCTGATGAGGGAAGACTACCGTAACAAAGCGGCCCAGGGCATATATGATGCGATCACCGCCGCGTATGATATGATGAGCGGACTGTGAGCAATACCCGCAAAGCCCTTGTATTTCAAGGTATTCAAGGGGATTTGAACGCATGAAAGCAATACTTCCAACATAATACCGTAGCCCGATCGCTCCATGGGAGGAAAGGATCTCATTGATCCATGGGAGGAAAGGATCTCATTGATCCTTGGGGAGAAAGAATCCCATTGCTTCATAGGAAGAGGCAGCCTGATCGCTTCATTGGATAAGTCATACAGGGAGAGTGGATGAAAGTCGTACTTGCAACCGGAAATAAAAACAAACTCAGGGAAATAAGGGAGATCGCCGGCGGGAAGATGGAAATAATACCGTCATCGGAGCTTGGCATCACCGAAGAGCCTGAGGAAAACGGGGGTTCTTTCAGGGAAAACGCCCTGATTAAAGCCAGGTTTGTGAAGTCCAAGACCGATCTGCCGGTGATGGCAGACGATTCGGGACTTATTGTGGATGCCATGGGGGGCCTGCCCGGTGTGGAATCAGCCAGGTTTCTCGGGGAGGATACGCCCTACAGTGTGAAGAATGCCGAAGTTATAAAGCGGCTATCGGATGTGAACGGGATATACAGAAGCGCCAGATTTGTCTGCTGTGCGGTTTTTATCGGTCAGGATGGGTCGGTGCTGTCCAGGACCGGGGTGATAAACGGCTGCATCGGATACGGAGTGGCCGGTGAGAACGGGTTTGGCTATGACCCCGCATTTTTCATAGATCCATTCGATGCGATGACTGCCTGCCGGGCGGCGGGAATGCCGGATAGTGAGGCAGTGGAGATGGTATCCGCCTTAGGCCGCGAGAACATGGCCTCCGGCGTGATAAATGAGGACCTCAAGGGGTATATTTCCACAGCCCAGCTTCCACCGGATGTCAAGGATGCGGTAAGCCACCGGGGCCGCGCTTTCAGGTTTTTATTTGAAGACATCAGGAGCATCTGAAGAATTGTATAACATGCGTGATTATTTGACATTATTTTGAGACAGCAAAAGTTATGAGAGTATTGATAATAAGTGATACACACGGGCGCGATGAGCCTTTCAATAAAGTGATCGCCAGAACCGGCAGGGATATAGATATGCTGGTGCATTGCGGTGACATTGAAGGGCGGGAAGAGATGTACAGGAGAAGTCTCAGCTGTCCGGTGAGGATGGTCCCGGGGAATAATGATTATTTCTCCATGATGCCAAAGGATGTGCAGTTTGAGATCGGCGACCACCGGGTGTGGCTGACCCACGGGCACATTTACAGGGTATCCCTTGGGCTTGAATACCTCAAAGACGAGGCCCGGGCCCGGGATGTGGATGTTGTGATGTTCGGGCATACCCACAGGCCTGTGATAGAGCGAGACGGGAATCTTACCCTTTTGAATCCCGGAAGCCTCACCTATCCCAGACAGGAGAACCGGCGCCCATCTTATATTGTCATGGAAATAAAGGAGAACGGCGACACCGATTACGAAATAAAATATCTGTGAAGCAGTTCCCGGATCTGTAAAGCAACACCCGAATCCGTAGTGAATGCCCGGAAATTACAAAAGATTCGTTGATTTGGGAACAATTTTCTCCAAAATGGATTATAATAGAGAACAGAACACAACAGGGCATGGGACTACAGGTAGCAACAAGCCATAAGAAAACAAATAACAGCGGGCCACAAGGCTACAGATAACAGCAGAATTAAAATAAATAAGAACACAACAGGGCATGGGAAGCGAAGCATAGCCTCATATCCTGAGAATTCAAATTCATAGAAAGGAGATGTGTATTATGGCATCGGATTTAGGTGGACAGGATACTGACAAAAAGCTGATAATGATAGTGGACGACGATCCCACACAGCTTGCAATGATGAAGCAGTTTTTGGAACCCAAATATAAGGTGGTGCTTTTGCCTTCAGGCAGGGATGCCATCAATTATCTCATCGACCACAAACCGGATGTGATACTGCTTGATTATATGATGCCTCTGTATAACGGTGTGGCGGTGTTGAACATTATCCGCAGCAAGGAAAGCACAAAGGATATACCCGTGTTCTTCCTTACAGGTCAGTCCGATACGTCTACGGTCATGCAGTGTCTGGCGCTTAAACCCGCCGGATACATTGTGAAACCCGTTGGCAGGAAGGATATAATAAAGAAATTGGAGGCGTGGTTCTATGAGCATGGGTGATTATGTCGACAGGCAGGCCGGACTCAATGTGACCGGCGGTGATCCGGATCTTTTGAAGGAGGTCACAAAGACCTACTGGAGCAATCTCGACCGGGAGATGGAGACCATACAGACCAATCTGAATACAAACCTGGAAGAGTACATTATCGCCGTCCATGGACTTAAGAGCACTTCACGCGCCATCGGTGCCATGACTCTTGGGGATATGGCCTATGAATGCGAGATGGCCGGAAAGGCAGGGGATACCGAAAAGATAAATGCCCTGACTCCGCCACTGATCGAGTACGTCAAAGGCTTTAAAGCGGAATTGGACAAGGAATTCTCCGATGCGGGAACTCCTGCAGGCAGTCTTGAGATATCGGACGCCGATATCCCGGAAATAAAGACCAAACTCAGAAAACTTGTGGCTGCGCTGAACGACTATGACTGTGATACTGCAGAGGATGTGGTCGATGAGCTGGAGCAGTACGCATTTACGGGAGAGGCGGCAGACCTCTTTGAAAATATGTGCGATGCCATTGCCAGTTTTGATTATGACGGCTGCAGGGAGTCTGCGGAGGTCCTTATAGGAACTATCTGAAGGTGCCGGATGGAACAGTTCTTCCGGTGATCTATGTCTCAGTGCGGAGTCTTGTGGAGTTCGTGCTGAGGTCCGGAGATATAGACAATAGATATCCGCCGGGAGGTGAGGAACTCATGCAGATGGGTTCCAAACTCCACCGGAAATTGCAGAGTTCGGCAGGCAGTGGCTACGAAGCTGAAGTCAGGCTTAGATATGTGTGGCATGACGAACTCTATGATCTTGTCCTGGATGGCAGGGCGGACGGCATCATCACGGAAAAGAACGACGTGCAGTATGTGCTTTCCCTTCCGGAGGACGGAGTTGCAAGTGTCGATCCTGATCAGAAGACCGTCACGATTGATGAGATAAAGGGCACTTACCGGGATCTCAGGAAAATGACCAAGCCGGTCGAATCTCATCTGGCCCAGGCCAAGTGCTATGCATTTATGTACGCCGAACTAAACGATCTGCCGTTTATCAGGGTCCGGATGACTTATTGCCACCTGGAGACAGAGGAGATCAGGTACTTTCATGAGGAATACACCCGCAGGGAAATAAAAACCTGGTTTGCCTCTGTGATGGATGAATACCGCAGATGGGCAGTGTTCAGCATACAGTGGAAGCTGGACAGGGACAGTTCTATCGAAAAGCTTAAATTCCCCTTTGATTACAGACCCGGGCAGAAGGAACTTGTGGGCTGCGTGTGGCAGACCATAAAAAAGAGAAAGAATCTGTTTTTGGAGGCTCCCACAGGCACGGGGAAGACCATATCTGTTCTGTATCCCTCCATCAGGGCTCTGGCGCTAAAAGAAACGAGCAGGATATTCTATCTGACCGCAAAGACTGTGACCGCAGGCGTTGCCGAGGATACCATAGACATACTCAGAAATGAAGGCCTGAGACTGAAGAATGTCACCCTTTCTGCCAAGGAGAAGGTGTGTTTCCACGATCCTTCCGCCTGTAATCCCGATAAATGTGAATATGCTGCAGGGCATTTTGATCGCGTAAATGACGCCATGTACGACCTGTTGACCAGCAGGGACAATCTCACCAGAGATGCGATCGTGGAAGCGGCAAGAGCCCATAAGGTCTGTCCTTTCGAGCTTTCCCTGGATCTGTCTTTATTTTCCGATGTGATCATAGGCGATTACAATTATGTTTTCGATCCCCATGTCCGCCTGAAACGGTTCTTTTCCGAAGGTGTCAGGACGGACTCGGTCTTCCTGGTGGACGAAGCGCACAATCTGGTGGACAGAGGGCGCAGCATGTACAGTGCGGCGCTTTCAGAAAGCTTTTTCCGCGGATTTGCCGCTGCACTTAAGGGAGGTGTCCCCTCCATCAGCCGTTCCATTGATTCCTGCCTTTTTGGACTCCGGGCCCTCTTTGACGGTTCGGATGATGAGGATCTGGTGATCCCCGATTCGCTGGATTCCTTCATCGCACCGCTGAATCTGCTGGCTGTCAGGATCGGTGAATACCTTGAGAAGACCAGACCCGGGAAAAAGCAGAGAAAAAATTCCGCAAAAGCTATCACGGACAACAGTGAAAAGAAGGGCGAACTGCGGAAAAGGATACTGGAGCATTATTTTGTCATTTCCCACTTTTTGATGATAAATGATCTGGCTGATGACAAATATGTCATATACTGCGAACGCGAGAAAACGGACGTTAAAGACAAATATGACAGGATCGTCAATCTGTTTTGCGCAGATCCGTCCACCAATCTCAGGAACTGTCTGAACCTGGCAAAGAGCTCAGTCCTCTTTTCCGCCACACTGATCCCCATACAGTATTACAAAAGTCTTTTGGGAGGAGATCCCGGGGATTTTGAAGTATATGCGAAATCTGTGTTTAAGCGGGAGCAGTGCGGTTATTATATCGCATCCGATGTCACCAGCAGGTATTCCGCCCGCACCCAGAGACAGTACGATGCCATGGCTTCCTATGTATCTTCAGTGGTCACTGCCAGAAAGGGGAATTATATAGTATTCTGCCCTTCCCA
>JAILIO010000255.1 GCA_024695225.1 Lachnospiraceae bacterium | reverse complement strand
AGGGAATCCGCCGAGCACACCGGTCTTCATAGCCTCCTTTATACCCTCATCAACTGACGGTATGTATTCCTTGGGGATGGCTCCTCCGACTACCTGGTTCTCGAATTCGTATTCCTGCTCGCCGTTTACATCCATGGGTTCGAATATAACCTTACAGTGACCGTACTGACCACGTCCTCCGGACTGCTTTACATACTTGGAATCCACATCCACCTTCTTGGTGATCGCTTCCTTATAAGCAACCTGGGGAGCACCGACATTTGCCTCGACATTGAACTCTCTTAAAAGTCTGTCTACGATGATCTCCAGATGGAGCTCACCCATTCCGGCTATGATTGTCTGTCCTGTTTCCTCATTTGTATGGGCACGGAATGTAGGGTCTTCTTCCGCAAGCTTTACAAGAGCCTGTCCAAGCTTATCCTGACCTGCCTTTGTCTTGGGCTCTATAGCCAGCTCGATAACGGGATCCGGGAACACCATCGACTCCAGGATGACAGGGTTCTTCTCATCGCAGAGAGTATCTCCGGTGGTGGTGAGCTTGAGACCCACAGCCGCGGCTATATCTCCCGAGAAGCACTCATCTAAGTCTGTCCTCTTGTTTGCATGCATCTGGACTATACGTCCGATCCTCTCCTTTTTGTTCTTTGTGGAGTTTAAGACGTACGATCCTGAATTCACTGTTCCGGAATATACACGGAAATACGCAAGCTTTCCGACGAAGGGATCTGCCACGATCTTGAATGCAAGGGCTGAGAAGGGAGCGTCGTCTGAAGCTTCCCTCACTGCAGGATTTCCCTGCAGATCAGTGCCGTCCACCGGAGGTATATCCAGAGGAGAGGGCATATACTCGATGACTGCATCGATGAGTTTCTGAACACCCTTGTTCCTGTAGGCAGTTCCACAGCACACCGGCACGGCCCTGCATTCGCAGGTGGCCTGTCTGAGAGCCTTCTTCATGGCCTCTGCAGTGGGTTCCTCGCCATCCAGATACATAGCCAGCAGATCGTCATCCAGTTCACAGATCTTCTCCACCAGCTCTGTGTGGTACATTTCCGCATCGTCCTTCATGTCATCCGGGATGTCCTCTACGAGGATGTCTGTGCCGTTGTCATTCTGATAAATGTAGGCTTTCATCTCGAACAGATCCACAAGCCCGCGGAAATCGTCTTCCTTTCCGATGGGGATCTGTATCATGATGGCATTCTTGCCAAGCCTGTCTCTGATCTGCTCCGTTGACCCGTAAAAATCAGCGCCCATTATATCCATCTTGTTTATAAAGGCAATACGGGGTACGTTGTACTTGTCGGCCTGACGCCACACATTCTCAGACTGGGGCTCAACACCGTTCTTGGCGTCAAAGACACCCACAGCGCCATCCAGAACTCTCAGCGATCTTTCAACCTCAACGGTGAAATCCACATGTCCCGGTGTGTCTATTATGTTTACTCTGTGCTCCAAAGCGCCTGCCTTCGGCTTTGTCTGCTCTTCAAGAGTCCAATGGCAGGTGGTGGCGGCGGAGGTTATGGTTATACCCCTCTCCTGTTCCTGAGCCATCCAGTCCATGGTGGCTGTGCCATCGTGAGTCTCTCCGATCTTGTAGTTTACGCCGGTATAGTACAGTATACGCTCTGTAAGCGTGGTTTTACCCGCATCGATATGGGCCATAATGCCGATATTTCTGGTCCTGTCAAGCGGATATTCTCTCTTTCCCAAAATCTGCCTCCTTTACGATCAGAATCTGTAATGGGAGAAAGCCTTGTTGGCTTCAGCCATCTTATGTACGTCTTCCCGTCTCTTTACGGCAGATCCGGTATTGTTCGCGGCGTCCATGATCTCACCCGCGAGCCTGTCAGTCATGGTCTTCTCGCCTCTTTTCCGTGCGAAACCGGTAAGCCAGCGAAGACCCAGGGCCTGACGCCTGTCGGGACGAACTTCGATGGGAACCTGATAAGTTGCACCACCGATACGTCTCGCTTTAACTTCCAGCACGGGCATCACATTGTTCATGGCTGTCTCAAAAACATCGAGAGCAGGTTTGCCCGTCTTTTCTTCAACTTTTGCGAATGCGCCGTAGACGATCTTCTGCGCCACGGCCTTTTTCCCGTCCAGCATGATATTATTTATCAGCTTTGTCACGACCTTGTCGCCGTATACGGGATCCGCAGGTATTTCTCTTTTTTCCAAATGTCCTTTTCTTGGCACGTTTCTTCCCTCCGATCCTGTGTGAGAAGATGAATGCTTCTCACAACGGTACTCACATGTCTCTGGATCACATGTGACCGTGCGGTTTATCAATGAAAGGTTCAAAGATGACACCGACCGGTATGCATGATCCATAGGTCCTCAGAAACCGATCAGCTTATTTTGCAGCCTTGGGTCTCTTGGCTCCGTACTTGGATCTTGCCTGTTTCCTGTCGGCCACTCCCGCAGTATCGAGTGTACCACGGATAATGTGATATCTCGTTCCGGGAAGATCCTTGACACGTCCGCCCCTGATCATTACGACGCTGTGCTCCTGAAGATTGTGTCCTTCTCCGGGAATATAGCTAGTTACTTCGATTCCATTGGACAGACGCACACGGGCTATCTTCCTGAGGGCTGAATTAGGCTTTTTAGGTGTTGCGGTTTTGACTGCTGTGCACACGCCTCTCTTCTGAGGTGAGCTTGTGGCCACTTCCTCCTTGTGGAGTGAATTGTAGCCTCTCAGCAGTGCGGGAGCCTTTGCCTTCGAAGTAGAAGTCTGGCGGCCTTTCCTGACCAGCTGGTTCATTGTCGGCATCTCTTTTTACCTCCTTTCCTCAATGTTTATCTGCTAACGCCGGCGCCCTTTTGGACGCACAGCGAGAAACAGTATAGTTTGAAAATCCCTTATTGTCAATCACGAATCTTCGCCATCATCATCAGAAGATGTGACATCTGCAGTCTCGATCTCTTCTATAAGAGCATCGGCCTCCTCGTCGCTCATGAGCATTGAATCCGTGTTGAGGGTGGTGTTGCGGTATCTCTTCATACCTGTTCCCGCAGGGATCAGCTTACCTATGATGATGTTTTCCTTAAGGCCCATGAGGGTGTCAGTCTTTCCCTTGATGGCCGCTTCGGTGAGGACCTTTGTGGTCTCCTGGAAGGATGCGGCTGAAAGGAATGAATCCGTGGCCAGAGCTGCCTTTGTGATACCCAGCATTATCCTCTTGCCCTCCGCAAGCGCCTTGCCTTCCTTCTCAAGGTAACTGTTTCTCTCCTCGAAATCCAGCCAGTCCACCAGAGTTCCGGGGAAGTATCCGGAATCTCCGGGCTCATCTATCCTGACTTTCTTCATCATCTGTCTGACTATGACTTCTATATGCTTGTCACAGATATCAACACCCTGGAGACGGTAAACCTTCTGAACCTCGTTGAGCATGTAATTCTGCACTGCCACAGTTCCCTTGATCCTGAGAAGATCGTGAGGATTGATATGTCCCTCGGTTATGGGCTCACCGGCCTGTATCATTGCGCCGTCCACCACATTCTTGTGGATCCTGAATCCGAAGGGTATGAGATAACTCTTGGACTCCAGTTCTTCGCCGCCTTCGCCTAAGCTTGTGACCACGACCTCCCGCTTCTTCTTGGTATCCTTGACCTCGACCCGTCCCGGGAACTCTGCGATGATGGCAAGTCCCTTGGGTTTCCTGGCCTCAAAAAGCTCTTCTACACGGGGAAGACCCTGTGTGATATCCGTGCTGGTAGCAACACCGCCGGTGTGGAAGTTACGCATGGTCAGCTGTGTTCCGGGTTCTCCGATGGACTGGGCAGCTATGACGCCTACAGCCTCACCGACCTGCACAGGTTCACCTGTAGCCATGTTGGCACCGTAGCACTTGGCGCAGATCCCGTTCTTGGAATGACAGGTGAGGATGGTGCGTATCTTTGCCCTTCTGGAAAGGATCTTCTCCTTGGCCACAGCTGTCTCTTCATGGCTCATGCCTTCCTCTATCACAGGATCGTTCTTTGTGAGAAGATCTGCTCTGGCAGGTGTTATCATGTGATTCTTCTTCACTATGACCTTGCCGTTTTCGTCCTTCAGATCTTCACATGCAAAACGTCCCACTATCCTGTCTCTGAAGGACTCTATCAGCGCGTCCTCCTCAAACAGCGCGGTGACCTCCATCCCGGGTATCTCATCCATGCCTTCACAGCAGTCCTTTTCCCTGATGATGAGTTCCTGTGACACATCGACCATACGTCTGGTCAGATATCCCGAGTCAGCGGTACGCAGAGCTGTGTCAGAAAGTCCTTTTCTGGCTCCGTGAGCGGACATGAAATACTCCAGAACGTCCAGTCCTTCACGGAAATTGGACTTGATGGGAAGTTCTATGGTCCTCTGTCTGGTATCCGACATCAGGCCTCGCATGCCTGCCAGCTGCTTTATCTGCTGACTTGAGCCTCGGGCTCCGGAGTCAGCCATCATGAAGATATTGTTACAATAGTCCAGATTGCTTATCAGGATCTTTGCAAGGTCATCGTCCGTCTTTTTCCAGGTTTCGATCACCTGCTTGTATCTCTCCTCATCGGTAACTCTTCCTCTCAGATACTCCTGTCCGATGTTGTCCACCAGAGCCTGAGCTTCCTCAAGAAGCTTCTCCTTGGCATCGGGCACTGTCATATCTGAAACCGAAACGGTTATTCCGGACCTGGTGGAGAACTTATAACCCATGGTCTTTATCTTGTCCAGAACCTCAGCTGTCTGGACAGCACCGTGGATATTGATGACCCTTTCTATGATCTTCTTAAGGTCCTTCTTCTTTACCATCTTCTCCACTTCAAGGCGGAGTTCGTTACCCTCTTTCTCCCTGTCCACGAATCCGAGATCCTGGGGTATGATCTCGTTGAACAGAAATCTTCCCAGGGTGGACTCTATATTTCCGGAAATGACTTTTCCGTCGGGAAGGGTCTTCTCCACACGGCAGGTTATCCTGGAATGAAGGGTGATATAGCCGTTTTCATAAGCCATGATGGCTTCATTTACATCCTTAAAGAAGCTTCCCTCGCCCTTGTCGCCCTTTCTCTCCTGGGTGAGATAATAAATACCCAGAACGATATCCTGTCCGGGAACCGCCACGGGTCCGCCGTCGGAAGGCTTCAGCAGGTTGTTGGGGGAGAGCATCAGGAATCTGCACTCCGCCTGAGCCTCCTGGGACAGGGGAAGATGTATAGCCATCTGGTCGCCGTCAAAGTCGGCGTTGAAAGCAGTACACACCAGAGGATGCAGCCTTATGGCCTTTCCTTCCACCAGGATGGGTTCAAATGCCTGTATGCCCAGTCTGTGAAGGGTAGGAGCGCGGTTCAGCATAACGGGATGATCGTGGATCACATCCTCAAGCACATCCCATATCTGGTCGTCCTGTCTGTCCACCAGTTTCTTTGCATTCTTTATGTTCTGTGATATCCCTCTGGAAACCAGTTCTTTCATGACAAAGGGCTTGAAGAGCTCGATGGCCATCTCGGTGGGAACGCCGCACTGATATATCTTCAGTTCAGGTCCGATGACGATAACGGAACGTCCTGAATAGTCCACACGTTTTCCCAGCAGGTTCTGACGGAAACGGCCGTTCTTTCCCTTCAGCATGTCGGAAAGCGACTTGAGAGCCCTGTTTCCGGGGCCGGTCACGGGACGTCCTCTTCTTCCGTTGTCAATAAGGGCATCCACAGCCTCCTGGAGCATGCGCTTTTCATTCCTGACGATGATGTCGGGAGCGCCCAGTTCAAGGAGCCTGTTAAGTCTGTTGTTTCTGTTTATGATCCTCCTGTAGAGGTCGTTCAGATCGCTGGTGGCGAAACGTCCGCCGTCCAGCTGGACCATGGGACGAAGATCCGGAGGGATCACGGGGATGCAGTCCAGGATCATCCATTCAGGCCTGTTTCCGGATTCCCTGAAGGCTTCCACCACATCAAGGCGCTTCACCAGACGGGCTTTCTTCTGTCCGTTGGCTGTCGAGAGTTCCTCTTTCATCTGGGCGCTCATCTCGTCCAGATCGATCTCTGAAAGCAGGGTCTTTATGGCCTCTGCCCCCATTCCAACCTTGAAACGGTTTCCGTATTTTTCCCTGGCTTCCAGGTATTCCTTCTCTCCCAGGATCTGTTTCTTCTCCAGCTCGGAGTTTACGGGATCCAGCACGATATAGGATGCGAAATAAAGCACCTTCTCAAGCACTCTGGGGGAAAGATCCAGCATAAGACCTATCCTGGAAGGGATCCCTTTGAAATACCATATATGAGATACGGGAGCTGCAAGTTCTATATGTCCCATCCTCTCACGTCTGACGGATGCCTTTGTCACTTCGACGCCGCATCTGTCACAGATCACGCCTTTATAACGGATCTTCTTGTATTTACCGCAGTGGCATTCCCAATCCTTGGTGGGACCGAAGATCTTTTCACAGAAAAGACCGTCTTTTTCAGGCTTCAGCGTGCGGTAATTTATGGTCTCGGGCTTTGTAACCTGTCCCCTGGACCACTCCCTGATCTTGTCGGGAGAAGCAAGCTGTATCCTGATAGCATCAAATGTCACCGGCTGATATGTATGTCCATTAAGCACTGCCATTTATAAGTCCTCCATAAGAAAACCTGTGTCAGTCATCCCCGTCCGTATTGTCGTCAGGCATTTCATCAAAACCGTCATCGAAACTGTCCGTGTCATCCTCAGCGGTCACAAGAGCTCCATCGCTGTCAAATTCCTGCTGCTGATAACCCGCTTCGGAAAATGCTCTTGCATCGTAGTCATTGCGGTAGTTCTTGGTGTCGTTTTCAACATCTCTGAAATCTTCACCGTAATCGACGTTTTCACCGATCTCCACTTCGGAGCCGTCATCCCTCAGCACTCTCACATCCAGTGAAAGGGACTGAAGTTCCTTGAGCAGCACCTTGAAGGACTCGGGTATGCCGGGTTCCGGTATGTTCGTGCCCTTGATGATGGCTTCGTAGGTCTTGACCCTGCCCACCACATCGTCGGACTTGACTGTCAGTATCTCCTGCAGTGTATAAGCAGCTCCGTAAGCTTCCAGCGCCCAGACTTCCATCTCTCCGAAACGCTGTCCGCCGAACTGGGCTTTACCTCCCAGAGGCTGCTGGGTGACAAGGGAATAAGGGCCGGTGGAACGGGCGTGGATCTTGTCATCCACCAGATGGTGCAGTTTGAGGTAATGCATGTGGCCTATGGTGACAGGGGCGTCAAAATACTCACCCGTGCGGCCGTCCCTCAACGCCACCTTTCCATCCCCTGATATATGGACTCCCTTCCACACCTTTCTGTGATCCAGATGATCTTCAAGATACTGGTTCACCTCAGGAAGAAGTTCGTCCTTGTGTTTCTTTTCAAACTCATCCCATTCGAGATTCACGTAATCATTTGCAAGTTCCAGGGTGTCCCTGATATCGTGCTCGTTTGCGCCGTCAAAAACAGGAGTGGACACATCAAATCCAAGGGCTTCTGCAGCCAGAGACAGATGTATCTCCAGAACCTGTCCTATGTTCATACGGGAAGGCACGCCCATGGGGTTCAGGACTATGTCCAGAGGTCTTCCGTTGGGAAGATAAGGCATATCCTCCACAGGCATGATGCGGGACACAACGCCCTTATTTCCGTGACGTCCTGCCATCTTGTCTCCAACGGATATCTTTCTCTTCTGGGCTATGTAAATGCGGACTGCCTGGTTCACTCCGGGGGAGAGCTCATCCCCGTTCTCCCTTGTGAATACCCTTGCATCCACCACTATTCCGTATTCGCCGTGAGGAACCTTCAGGGATGTGTCTCTCACCTCTCTGGCCTTCTCGCCGAAGATGGCTCTGAGGAGCCTTTCTTCTGCAGTGAGCTCCGTCTCCCCCTTGGGGGTGACTTTACCCACAAGGATGTCTCCTGCCCTGACCTCTGCGCCGATGCGGATAACGCCGTGCTCGTCCAGATCCTTCAGGGCATCTTCGCCAACCCCGGGAACATCGTTTGTGATCTCTTCAGGTCCCAGTTTCGTATCCCTTGCCTCTGTCTCATACTCTTCGATGTGGACAGATGTGAACACGTCATCTCTCACAAGCCTCTCTGAAAGAAGGACTGCATCCTCGTAGTTGTAACCCTCCCAGGTCATGAACCCGATAAGAGGGTTCTTGCCGAGGGCAAGCTCGCCGCCGGAGGTGGAAGGACCGTCTGCTATAACGTCCCCCTTCTCTATATGATCCCCGGTGTTCACTATGGGTTTCTGATTGTAGCAGTTGCTCTGGTTTGAACGCATGAACTTGGTGAGGAGATACTCGTCGTTGGAGCCGTCATCCCCCTTGACCTTTATGACTCTTGAATCCACATAGGTCACCGTGCCGGGAGCCTTTGCCACAACGCAGACTCCTGAGTCCACAGCCGCCTTCTCTTCCATTCCGGTTCCCACCACGGGCTCCTCTGTGAACAGAAGCGGCACAGCCTGCCTCTGCATGTTGGATCCCATGAGGGCGCGGTTTGCGTCGTCGTTCTGGAGGAAAGGCACCAGCGATGTAGCAACTGAAAATACCATCTTGGGGGACACGTCCATGAATTCGAAGAGTGTCTTGTTATAAGACTGGGTCTCATCCCTGAAACGTCCGGAAACATAATTGTTCACAAAGTAGCCGTCCTTGTCCAGCTTGGCTGAAGCCTGGGCTACATGGTAGTTATCCTCTTCGTCCGCAGTCATGTAGACAACTTCGTCCGTGACCCTGGGGTTCTCCGGATCGCTGCGGTCCACCTTCCTGTAGGGTGCTTCGATAAACCCGTACTCATTTATGCGGGCGTAGGAAGCCAGTGAGTTTATCAGTCCGATGTTGGGACCTTCGGGGGTCTCTATGGGGCACATACGTCCGTAGTGGGTATAGTGCACGTCTCGGACCTCGAATCCGGCTCTGTCTCTGGAAAGACCGCCGGGGCCCAGGGCGGAAAGCCTTCTCTTGTGAGTCAGCTCGCCCAGAGGGTTGTTCTGATCCATGAACTGCGACAGCTGTGAAGATCCGAAGAACTCTTTCACCGCCGCCTGGACCGGCTTGATATTTATGAGCATCTGAGGGGAGATCTCCTCAGAATCGTGGGTGGTCATCCTTTCGCGGACAACCCTCTCGAGTCTGGCAAGACCTATCCTGTACTGATTCTGCAGAAGCTCACCCACCGCACGGATACGGCGGTTCCCCAGATGGTCGATGTCGTCATCGCTGCCTATGCCGTATTCCACATGCATGTTGTAATTTATGGAAGCGAGGATGTCCTCCCTGGTCACATGGCGGGGGATCAGGTTGTGCACATTCCTCTTTATAGCTTCCTTGAGAGCCTTCTTGCTGGTGTTTTCCTCCATGAGTCTTTCCAGCTCGGGGTAGTAGACCAGCTCTGTGATCCCCAGATCTGCAGGCTTTCCGTCCACATATTTGCGCAGGTCCACCATGAGGTTTGAAAGGACCTTTACATTTCTCTCCTCTGTCTGGACAGTTACTGAAGGCACGGCGGCATTCTGGATCTTGTCAGCAAGGTCTCTTGTGACCTCGGTGCCCGCCTCTGCGATGATCTCTCCCGTCCGGGGGTTCACCACATCCTCCGCCAGCACAAAACCGGTTATGCGGTTCTTCAAAAGAAGCTTCTTGTTGAATTTGTATCTTCCGACTTTGGCCAGATCATATCTCCTGGAGTCGAAGAACATATTGTTCACCAGGGTTTCCGCACTGTCTATGGACAGCGGCTCCCCGGGTCTGATCTTCCTGTAGAGCTCCAGAAGGCCATCCTGATATGATTTGGCGCTGTCTTTCTGGATGCTTCCCAGAAGCTTGGGCTCATCGCCGAAGAGTTCTATTATCTCTTCGTCGGTGCCCACGCCAAGGGCCCTTATAAGGACGGTGACAGGCATCTTTCTGGTCCTGTCCACCCTCACATAGAAGATGTCGTTTGAATCGGTCTCATACTCAAGCCAGGCACCCCTGTTGGGGATGACTGTACAGGAGAAGAGCCTCTTTCCCAGTTTATCATGGTCGATGGCGTAATAGATGCCGGGGGATCTGACAAGCTGGCTGACTATGACCCTCTCTGCGCCGTTGATGACAAAGGTTCCGGTGTCTGTCATCACGGGAAGGTCACCCATGAATATGTCGTCCTTGTCGGTGATCTCATCCTTTTCACGGTTGATCAGACGCACCTTGACCTTGAGGGGGGCCGCATAGGTGGCATCCCTCTCCTTACATTTTTCAATAGAGTACTTTATGTGATCCGTATCAAGCTGATAATCCACAAACTCAAGACTGAGCTGTCCGGTGTAGTCTGTTATCGGCGAGATGTCTTCAAAGGCTTCCTTCAAGCCTTCGTTCAGGAACCACCGGTACGAATTCCTCTGAACTTCGATGAGATCCGGCATCTCCAGCACTTCTTTCTGTCTCGCATAAGACATACGCACGTGCTTGCCGGCTGTGACAGGTCTGATTCTGTTTTTATCCATAGTTCCTCCGCTATTTTGCTTGAAACCGGTCAATAAAGATATTTAAGGGCGCAGAATACCCGCGTCTTTCGCTGAAAACGCAACGTATATATTATCTCAGGATTCTTGTTGTGTCAACATTTTTTAAAAAAAATATTGCATGAGCATGCGGGCTTAAAGTAAAATGAAAAACAATATGCGCGATAAAAGATTCTATATAAGAATAGCGGTCGCACTGGCAGCGCTTTTGACAGCTCTCTCCCCTGTTTTCTTTTTGGGGCTCAGGGGCAGTTATTATTACCATTATGAACAGCCGGATCAGATGATCCCGGAGCCGGGATGCGCAGAGACCCTGATGCTGTCGCCGGAGAGAGTTGCCACACAGTACTTCATACCGCAAAAACATCACCTGGCATCCCTCTTCTATTATATTGTGGCCATCCCCGGGAACCCGGGAGATGCGGTGCTGCGTGCGGAGATAAAAGATCCGGGCGGGGCCCTTCTCTGGTCGTCACAAAAGAAACTTACCGATATAGGAAACGCAGTCATAAGCGAAGAAAAGGTGCGGGTAAAGGGCGATCCCCTGAGGGTCACCCCGGGGCAGGTCTACAGTCTGAGCCTTTCCGTTACCGGCTGCCCCGGAGACGAATTCCCAAGTCTTGTGATCACCGACGACCCGGGCACGGTCCCCGGTCTCATGGGTTTCTCAAAGGATACCGGTGCTCTCTTAGATCCGGAAAAAAATATCTACATGGGTTACGGCTACCCCAGGGAAGCTTCTCCCTGGGTGGTCTTCTTCTCCTTTGCCCTGTGCCTCACGCTGTCATTTATGCTCATCCGGTACTTTGTGCTTGAGGGAAGTTTCTCATTTCCCGCCGGAGCAAGAAATGTTTTCTCAGCCCTCATCCTGATCCTGTGGTTTCTCATGTCCGTACCGGATATAGTGAACAGGCTTCTGGGGGTCAACCTGGACCCCTCCTGGAGATGGTTTCTGAACATTGCCCACGAAAAGGGATATGTGTTCGGGCGTGATGTCTTCTTCTCCTACGGCCCTTTGGGATTTGTCTATTATCTCATGAATGTGGAAAACCCCGGGACCTACGTGGCAGGCCTTGTGATCTGGGCAGGCCTTTTCCTGCTGCACGCATGGCTCCTGATACGGGTGTACAAAGCTGTAAAGGAATGCAGGATCTCTGCAATGGCGCTTTTCCTGGCATTCCTGTTCTACGCCTGTTCCTTCCACGAATCCTGGACGGACAATTACATCCTGTATCTCACAGCCCTCTCCCTGGTGCTTTACGACAGAGGCGACAAAAAGGCCGCTGTGCCTCTGAATCTCCTGCTTTGTTTCTCATTCTTCGGAAAGATCACCGGTTTCATCGGGGGCTTTGCCATGACCACCATCTATGCGGTAATGAGAGCGATCACAGACAAAGGTCCCGCGAAAGACCGGCTTAAGATCCTCTTTCTGCACCTGCCATCCGCAGTCATGATGATCGCGCTGTTCATGGTTTACTCCCGCTCCCTGTCTGCCCTTTCGGGATACCTTTACAATATCTATGACAATGTATCCGGTTTCAATCAGACCCAGCAGATGAACGATGCATACTCACCCATGGACTTCAGGTGTTTCTTCACCATACTCGCCTTCTACCTTCTGATCCTGGCAATTTTCTTCCTGAGGGACAGACGGCGCTCAGCACTCACTCTGGCCCTGGGGATGCCTTTATTTTCGGCGTACAAATACGGGGTCACAGCCCATGGCATGGAGTGCAGCGCCTGGATCGCAGTCATGCCGCTCTCCGCATTTTTCCTCACCCTGCCTCTCTGGGGGAAGCCTGAGGAAGACAGGGAACATGATATGGGCAAGGGGCTCATTTTTGCTGTATCCCTTTCTGCGGTGGTGATATCCGTGGTGTTCTCACTCTGTTCCCACGGGAGCCTTGAGGACATCAAAAACAACATCCGCGCAAAAGCCTATACCGTCTCTCATTTAGGGGAGAGCACAAACGATCCGGCCCTGTACACGGACTACCCTCTGCCCGAAAAGATACTGAATGAGACCCGGGGGCACAGCGTGGGCATCTATCCCTGGAATCTGGCTTACGGTGCCGAATACACCGATATGGACCTCAGGTTCTCACCCCCTGTGTACGACGGGGAGGAAGTGTACAATCCCTGGCTTGACAGGCTGTCTGCGGAATACTACAGAGAGAGGGGACCGGAATATATAATCCTCCAG
>JAILIO010000254.1 GCA_024695225.1 Lachnospiraceae bacterium | reverse complement strand
TGGAATATGCACCGTCGATAAATACTACTTCTGATTCCGCACCATATGCTTCGCCATAGATCTTTGTAAGGCATATGATAAAGTCAACCAGTGACCAGATGCCGCAGCCTCCGGCTGTGATGAGCTTGAGGATGCCGAGACCTATCTGTCCCCTAACAAAACGGTCTATACCAAACTCTCCCAGAAGGAACGTAAATACCCAACAGAAAACATTTTTGTCAAAGCGCTTTTCCATAATTTTTCTCCTTTGTAAATAAAACAAATCAATTACAACCATTGATTCTATCCCAAACACGATCTGATGTCAAATAAACGGGAGGTTATTTATTCTTCGTTTTCGAAATTGAATTTTATCCTATTCTGCCCGGTGAAGATGTGTAGGCATACCGCACATACAGGGATACTCCAGGAGTCCTGGGTTTTTCGCCGCCGCTCAGGATTGTAGCTGCACATACAGGGATGTTCCCGGAGCCAAGGGTCTACACATGGCAGTTCAGGATTGTATGCCGCAAATACATAGATTCTTAGGAGGTTGACTGAATGGAATTATGAAACATTTTCTACAGAAAACTGACTATAAGTTCAGTGATGTATGCGGACAGGCAGGCTCCCACAGCCACCATCAAAAGGCTTTTATTCCATAAGGACATGACAACTGCAGTGATGAAACCCACCACAGATCCCGGAACGGTATCTGTTGCAGTGAGTATGGAGGGAAATGTCAGGGCAGATAGCGTCACATAGGGAACATAGTGCAGAAATGACCGAATAAAAGGGTTTTTGATCTCGCCCCGTATCAGCACAAGGGGCAGAGCCCGTATTGAATATATGACTGCCGCCATGACAAATATATAAGCTATGGTCCTGTTCATTCAGATCTGTCCTCCAAAATCTCTCCGCTATTATTTTCTTTATCGCAGAATTTATATCCTTAAAAGTGCCTCATTTGCTGAGGGCTTCGTCTGTGTCATCTTTGATATTTATGTTTTCGTGGGTATCAGAGCTGTCACCGGCAGGCGTATCATCCCCTTTGTAGGGTACTATCAGCGACGCAACTGCTGATACCGCAAGTGTAACGATTATCACACGGAACCCGGGGGAAATACTTTTCAGGACCGGAGAGTAGGTGAACAGACAGCTCATGCCCATGGAAGCCATTATTATCACGCTGACTACCCGGCTTTCCCTGGCATCCGAAAGTATTATCTTAAGGAACATGCCGTATATGGCAAGCCCGAGACAGCTTGTGAGCCTGTGGGGCAGGATATCCCCTGCAAAAGTCCCGAAAAAGCCCCCTGCAGTCCATCCAAAAGCGGATATCAGCACAAGACCGTATGTGTAGGCCGGGTTAAGAGGGTATTTCCTGGATACGCTCAGTGCAAATATCTCATCCGTCACTCCGTAAGCTATGCTGAGACGCCTGGGGATCGATGTCTCCGGCCTGATATTCTGGGTTAGGGCGCAGGACATAAGGACATACCGCAGATTTATTATGAGCTGCATCGCTGCCATCTCCATAAAGGTGGCGCCTGTAGTTATCAGGGGCAGGGCCGCAAACTGACCTGTGCTTGTCAGGTTCATCACAGACATGAGAGCCGTTTCATAGGGCCTGAGTCCTGCGTCAGATGCGCTTATCCCAAATGCAAAGCACACCGCCGCATATCCGAGGCATATGGGGATACCGTCCCTCAGACCTTCCCTGAATTCCTTCATCGAGTTGTTGCTTTTTTTGTGGTTGTTTTTTTCCATAAGGGGTATCATACGACACAGTATTTTGTTTCGCAAGGATATATTTTAAAAAGAGAAGATATATTCGCAAAGGGCAGATATATTCGCAAAGGGCAGATATATTCGCAAAAGCCAGATATATTCGCAAAGGGCAGATATATTCGCAGCGAGAAGTTTTTTTCGCAGATAGTCCTTATTTTCACAAAGATATAAAACTTCAAACACAAAAAATACATAAATCGGTCGTATTTATTTATATACAAGTTTTTGTATCCTGCCGGGCGTTGAATGCAGAAGGAAGTGAGCATATGGATAAACACATAAAAATATTCAGGATAGTTTACCCTGTGGTACTTATCATCTTTACGCTGTTTGTGATACTGAAAGCCTTTGTAATAAAAAATTCTGTGACTGTGGCAGAGGACGGCGGCATTTATTCTTCTGTCGAGGATGAAGATGCGGAAAAGGGAAAGGAAGATGAAAAGGCTTCAGATGCAGTCAGGAACTCCGGGGATGTCGAAAATGAAGACGCATCTTCCGGCACAGACTCTGAAACTGAAGAGAATTCAGGGAAAAAGAGGAGACACGGCAAAGGGACCGGAGGATCCGGAGGACAGAAACCCGATTTTGGAAACGGGACTCGCGGGAAGGGCGGCCCCGGAAATAAAAACAGATCCGAGGAAAACTCCGGGACAGATGATGAGTCTTCGGTTACCGGTTCAGGATCAGTAACGGGATCCGGAAACGTCAAGTCCGGGAGCGAAACTGCAGACACATCCGGTTCAACCGGTACGACAAGCTCCCTGACAGTAGAAGATCTGACTTATACTGACGGAAATGGGGAAGTGACCATCAAAGTAAAGCAAATAAGGGAATATGACACGGAGATATTCATCGCTGATATACAGCTTACTGACATCACACATCTGAGAACTGCCTTTGCAGACGACACCTTTGGCAGGAATATAAAGGAACAGACAAGTGATATCGCAGATGAAGCGGGGGCTGTTCTTGCGGTGAACGGCGATTTCTACGGGGCAAGGGACACGGGGCTTGTGATCCGGAACGGCACATTATACAGAGAGAGTTCCAAAAAGAGCGATGAAGATGTGGGACTTTTGTACGACGATGGCTCCTTCAGGATAGTTGCCGCATCTGAGGTCTCCGGTGAAGAACTCATCGCTGATGGAGTGGTGCAGGCCTGGTCCTTCGGACCGGGACTGGTATCGGACAGTAAGGTTACGGTGACTGAAAATGATGAGGTTGACATGGCTATGGCCAGCAATCCCAGAACAGCCATAGGAATGATCTCGCCAATGCACTTTGTGCTTGTGGCAACTGAAGGCAGGACCGAGGAGAGCGAAGGTCTGAGCCTTTATCAGCTGGCTCTTGTGATGCAGGAATACGGCTGCACGGAGGTTTACAATCTGGACGGCGGCGGTTCCACCACCATGTATTATAAAGGGCAGATACTGAACGATACCGTTGGAGGCAGGGGATCATCGGAAAGGAAGGTGAGCGATATTGTCTACATCAAGTGAGAATAAAGACAGGGGTATACTTTTGGAAGGGATCATCATTACGGTTTTTTGTGTTGTGTTTGCATTTATTTACAGTATTTTTTCCCATGACGTACATTCATGGTTTCTGAATCTGGCTTTTTTGGTCTCTTTGGTCTTTCTGGTGGTGCCGGGGCTGATTCTTAAAATTGTAAAGCACAAGGATACAGTTCCAATGGCTGTTCGTTTACCCATGATCTACGGGGTGTTGACTGTCATTGCGGGGCTTCTGATGAGAGGGATCATCGACATTGCAGGCACAGACAGTCCTTACATATTTATCTATTTTCCCGTTGGATCGATAATTTATTTGTCATCTCCTGTGATTGCGTATATAATAGGCAGGAAGAGTGCGTCTGTTCAATGAACAGATGTACCTCTATTGCTTGTTTATTGTACACAAAACTGAGGGAGAGATTTTATGAACAAAAGAATAGTAGCATCTTTGTTGACCGCAGTGGTTGTTTTTGCCCAGTCGCCGTTTTCGTATGTTCAGGCGGCAGATGATGCTTCCGGCGCTTCAGAACCGGAGCAGTCCTTAGGCGAAGAACTTTTGCCTGCGGGTATCCCGGGACTTCCGGAAGATTATGTGCTTCCGGAAAGTGAGATGGACGAAAAGAAAGAGATGATGGAGCATGATGTGCTTGAGGCTCTGGGGTCCATGACGGCAGATGAGGACTACTGCAGTGATCTTGTATATACATATGCCGAAACAGAAGAAGAGGCAATAGCGTACGCAGAAGCATTTAACGGTACCCTTACCGTCTATTCGGAAAAGATAGCAACCATTAAACTACCCTCGGATGTATCTGTGCTCCAGGCAGTTTCTGCGGCTTCCGATCCTGCCTGCACGAAACTCCCTTCCGTGAGCCCCGTATATATCTCATATCTTGACCCCGGAGAAAAGGAAGATTCCGGAGATTCTCTCTATTCAGTGGGAGCTTCTTCAGATTCTTCAGTCCTTTCTTATAAAGATTTTATTGCAAAAGGTTATGCAGATGATCCGTTTCTGCAGAATCCGGAAGAACTTTACAATGATAACGATAAACAATTCCAGTGGCAACACGATATGGTGAATACCTGGGAAGCCTGGACATACGGCTATGGCAATCCTGATATTAAAGTCGGGGTCCTTGATACGGGAGTTTTGGTTGATCATGAGGATTTAAAGGATAACGTTATAGATCAATATGATTTTTGCTCTTACGATAACAGTGATAATAGTTTAGTGGTGGATCCCCACGGAACCCATGTGGCCGGAATAATAGGCGCATCGATAAATAATGGAAAAGGCGGCGCCGGGATCGCACCCGGTGTGTCTTTGTACAGTTATAATGTTTTTACACAGAAAAATGGTTCATATGCAGATGACCAGGCAAGAGCAATAAAAGACTGCGCGGATAAAGGGATCGATATTATAAATATGTCCCTGGGAGGTAAGTATTTTGATGTTGAAAGACAGAAAAGCATAAACTATGCCTGGGAGAAAGGCGTCACGATCTTTGTCGCCATGGGAAATGAATATACTTCCATCAGAAAATATCCTACTTGTTTTGAGCATGTTTTGTCTGTATCCAATCTGAGCAGAGACGGCCTTAGATCTTATTCATCCAACTACGGACCCTGGTGTGATCTTGCAGCCCCCGGTACCGATATCATTTCCCCTGTCTGCGTATTTAACGGTTCCACGCTTACAACTACCACAAATGCTTATGACAGTTACACCGGTACATCCATGTCCTGTCCTGTGGCAGCCGGAGTGGCAGCTCTTTATATGAGCAGGTATGGAAACCCCGGTCCTAAGCAGATGGAAAAACTCCTTAAGAAGTACTCACGAAAATGTGATTCCGAGGGATGCGGAGTTCTGGTTGATGCCGGAAAACTTATGGCCGGGGGCGGAACACCTGAGCCGGTTATCTCCTTGTATACTGAGTATGGTTATTTTAAGGTAGATGACACAAAATATGATTATGATGATGTGACCGGGTTTAGTCTGAGTGATCCTCTCAAATCAACCGGACCCTTATCAAGAACCCTTGTATACACTTTGGATGGAGATGATCCCACTCTCGAAGATCATGTCCCATATTCAGAGTCGGTTAATCTTTTAAGCAGCGGATTTGCAAGTGGTTCTAAGGTCACGATCAAAGCGGCTATTCTGGATGAAACCGGGAAAATAGGAGATGTATCATCACTGGATGTGGAGCTTCTCGATGATTATGTCGTTGAAGTTGAGAACAAAGTAAAAAAAGCCAATATCATCTTAAATGGTGATACATCCAAAAAGCCTGTAACCAAATATACAATGTCATACAGCGGTGATTCATATAAAGACTGCGTAAGTTTTAACGCCTTGCTGTACACCGCCAGTTCAAATAAACTGATCAGCCTCGATGAAGTGGAACATGAGTGGAGCACTTCAGATCCATCGACTTTGTTTTTGGAGGAAAAGGAAGATGGTACACTGTATGTTTATCCCGTAAAAGACGGAAAAGCGAAGATAAACCTTAAACTTTTGGATGGCTCCCGGAAAACCGCAGTCTGTAACATAAACATAAAGCAATTGGTGACAGGGCTTT
>JAILIO010000245.1 GCA_024695225.1 Lachnospiraceae bacterium | reverse complement strand
GTCGCGGGGTTTTCTCGGGAGCAGCGGACCCGGACAGCAAATAAAGAAAAACGAAAATATCCGGATTTTAAGAAATGATAATCATTAAGATACGGCAGCCTTCAATCGAAGACTGCCGTATTTTTGAAGCATATGCGCTGGCGGCCCCTGTCATAGTCAAAACTGTGATGGGCCCCTCCTGCGCAGAAATCCCTGTATTCGCAGGAGGTGCATTCCTCAGAAGACTCGTCCAGCCCTCTTCTGAAGAGATCAAAGTGGTTTTCCCACACATCCCTGAAGCGGTCTTTCAGGATATTCCCCTGTATAAATTCAGGCCTTCTCTCAATGTCCAGGCAGGCGGTGATATCTCCGTTACACATTATGCTTGCGGTGTAAATGCCGGCGTTACACAGGAAATAGCAATCCCTCACCTCGCGCTCGTATTTATATCCCAGAAAATGGCTGCAGCCGTAGGTGACCGGCATATCTTCCATACGCTTTTCCCGGATGAAGTCAAATAAACGCTTGTGGTCTTCATTTGTCATAAGGAGTTCGGGGTGTTCCAGCGCCCTTCCCATTGGCTCCACGCCGATGACCCTCCAGGAGTCGATATCCATGTCGCAGAATATTTTGTAGAGACTGTCCAGTTCATTTATGTTGGTGTGGTTTATGACTGTGGTGACCTGTATGGCCTTAAAACCGCCCTCCGCGATCAGGCATTCTATGCCTTTCATGGCTTTTCTGAAGCCGCCCGCTGTCTGTCTGAAGGTATCGTGTGACTCTTCCAGGCCGTCGATACTGACGGAAATGGTCTTCATGCCGGTCTCCCTGAGAAGGCGGGCCTTCTCCCGGTCAATAAGGGTGCCGTTGCTGGTCATTCCCCAGAGATAGCCCAGGTCCTTCGCAAAGGCCATTATGTCAAAGAAATCCTTTCTGAGAAGCGGCTCTCCCCCTGTGATGCAGAGGTCAAAGGTCCGGAGATCAAAGTCTCCTGCGATATCTGTAAGGATCTTTTTGTACTGCTCAAGGGTTAGTTCATTTGAGGGCACATCGCCGCACTTGGAGCCGCAGTGCAGGCAGTGTTCGTTGCATTTAAGGGTCAGCTCCAAAAACAGAAACTTTAACACCGGATGGGAATAGAGTTTCTGCCTGTATTCTGCCAGTTGTTTCAGCTGGTCTGTTTTGAGAGTTTTAAGGTCCGGATTCATTTGTGATCCTCTTGTTGGAGTCGGTAATCATTTGAAATTATCATGCTGAAGTCGGGATTTATTTGAGATCCTCTCGTTGTAGTCAGGATTTGTTTGCAATCCTCATGCTGAAGTCAGGGATCATTCGGAATAGATATTTATAGGGGGCGGACCGTAGAGAGCCTGGCTGACCTGCTCTTCAGGGTCGTATGTGGGTTCGGATACAGGTTCAGACGATCCGAACCATTCTGGAGGCCCGTAGACAGAGGGCTGGAGCTCATCTGCAGGGGAAAAGGGGGTGGGCTCTGCGGTTTCATCAGACGTGCTGCCTTCCGCGCTCCCCCCGGAACCCTTGCCGGTTTTGCCCCCACTGTTTTCGGGAGAGGAAGAACTTTCCGAAGCCTCCTGAGATGCATGGGTCCCAGCCCCGGAGGATGTTTCTTCTGTGGTGGATCCGGAAGAAGTTTCCCCCTCTGAAGATTCAACAGAGGATGCTTCCGGAGCGGATGACTCTGAAGGGGAAGAACTTCCTGCCTCCGAAGACTCTCCGGACTCTTCTATGTCGTAGACAGTGGGCATATCGTAGGAGGAGGGCGACTTTTCGGCGTCACACCCTGCAAACAGGGATGCGGCTATGGACATTGCAGTCCCCGCTATAAATCTGCGTCCCATTTTCTTCATGATACATGTCCTTTCATATCCGAAAAACCGGCATACACTGTCAAAGGTCACTTCCCGAGCGCTCTGTCAGCAGTCACTTTCCAAACATTCTGCCGACAGCCATATTCCCAACATCCCGTCAACATTCATTTTCCAAGGCATTCTGCCGACAGCCATATTCCCAACATTCCGTCACCGGCCGCATCGTGAACATCTTACGATCACTCGCTGCCGGTGTCGTCATCGGACTCCGAAGCGGCATCCGGGTCTGAAATCATTGCAGATGAGCCGAATTTGGTCTCGTTAAGGCTTTTCTTGATCTCCTCTGCAACGGCTGTGGGAATGCCGGGAGTCTGCGCGATATCCTCCACGGAGGCATCTTTTATCTCAGCCAGAGAGGAATAGCGGCGCATAAGCGCTTTTCTCCTGGCTTCCCCCACCCCGGGGATCTGGTCCAACACCGATTGAACCTGATTTTTTGACCGAAGAGAACGGTGGTATTCTATGGCGAACCTGTGAGCCTCATCCTGCACACGGGTGATCAGTTTGAATCCTTCGGAATGGGTGTCTATGGGAACTTCTTTATTTTTCCAATAGATGCCCCTGGTCCTGTGGAAATCGTCTTTTACCATCCCTGCCACGGGGATGTCCAGCCCCAGTTCCTTCAGTACTTCCGTTGCGATGTTCACCTGACCTCTGCCGCCATCCATGAGGAGTATGTCCGGAAATACGCTGAAGGCCTGCCTGCCGGAATCCCCTTCCCCTTTAAGCTCTGATATGCCGTGCTCAAAGCGCCTGGTCAGCACTTCCCTCATGCAGGCGTAATCATCGGGCCCCGCCACGGTTTTTATGCGGAATTTGCGGTAGTCGCTCTTTTTTGGCTTCCCGTCCTCGAAGACCACCATGGATCCAACGTTCAGGAAACCGCTGATGTTTGATATGTCGAAGGCTTCCATCCGGTGTATCTTCGGAAGCCCCAAAAGCTCTGAGATCTGCATCACCGCCCCGGTTGTCCTGGCATTTTCAAGCTTTATCCGCTCGGAATCCTTTGTGAGAACAATGCGGGCGTTTTCCTTGGCAAGCTCCACAAGCTTTTCTTTTTTGCCCCGCTCCGGCACCAGGATCCTGACTTTACGCCCCTTTCTGGAGGACA
>JAILIO010000225.1 GCA_024695225.1 Lachnospiraceae bacterium | reverse complement strand
TCCTGCGTCTGAGGGCGATCACTTCCGGTATGTGAAACTGTCCACTGTTTGCTTCTGAGGGCACTCACTTCCCGTACCTGAGGGCACTCACTTCCCCTACCTGAGGACACTCACTTCCCGTACCTGAGGGTGCAGAGACGGTGAAATATCCTGTATTTGCCGGCTTTCAGAAGGATCGTACCAACCATGTAGGAAAAACCTCCGGTGCGCCTTGCATCGGCGCCAGAGACGACCTGCCTCATCACCGGATTCGCAGCCCTTTTCTTAAGCTCTGAATATTTCTTCTCATCCGGTATATCTGACATTGAATATATCCTAAGCAGCTGTCCCACATACCTCCTGGCAAAATATGAATCCAGCTCCCGCCGGTCCAGATCTTTTCCGAAAAACCTGATGACTTCGCCGTACAGAGCGCTGTTCGCCCTGACCCCTCTGCTGTCATACCCCGCAGAAAGGCTGTTCTCCCCGCGATCTACATAAAAATATCCTGAAGAAGAGGAGATCGCAACTCTTTTTGAATGTCCCAATGCGGTGACAGAAAAGATCGCATCCTCGCATATCCTGTAATCGGGATCAAACCTGATCCCGTTGTCATCGATCAGGCTCTTTCTGTACAGTTTTGAGCCGATGAGATATGCCGTGTCGTCCTTGAGCATACCCATAAGGCGTTTCCCGGCAAACTCCTCGCAGGTTCCGGAGAAAGCCTCATGTGCGTGGACTTTATGCGGATACGCGGGGGCATCGGCCCTGACTTCGGAGAATCCCCCCATCACTACATCCGCTTTGTCGGAAAACTTCATAAGATCTGAGATCAGCCCCGGAGAAATGATATCATCTCCGTCCACATAAGTTATAAACTCTCCTTTTGCCTCGGAGATGCCCCTGTTTCTGGCCTCTCCCGGTCCCTTATTCTCCTGCCTGAAAACCCTGATCCTGCGGTCTCTGAGCTTGCACCCCATGAGAAAAGGCACGGTCTTGTCCGTGGATCCGTCGTCCACGCAGATAACCTCAATATCATCGTAATCCTGCGCCAATACACTGTCGATGCAGCTTCCCGCAGTCTTTTCGCAATTGTAAAAAGGAATGATCACCGATACCATCGTATCTCTCCTCCGGGGGATATAACCGCCGTCCACTCCGGCCTGTATAAGCTGATCTGTAAGTAATGTGCCGTCACTTCAGGCCTGTAAGTCTTTTTAATCTGTTGATGATCCGGTTTCCTCCGGACATCCTCTCCATATGGGCCAGATCATATGCATAGTTCCTGATCATGTCCCCGGGCTCGTCTAAGGGGAAGGTGAGTTTCCCGTATTCCCCCCGGGAATAGGACACATCGGAGACAGTGTGGGTGGCTTCTTTGTTAAAGCCGATGTTTTTTATCAGGTTTTCCGAAGGGATTATGCCCAGTCCCGAGTTCACTATGCAGGTGTAATTCCATTGAAAATCCCATGTGTCGTAGCTGTGATCCCAGACCTTGTCGTACTCCAGAGCTTTCTGCCTGTAATATTTTTCAGGGAACACGGTGCCTTCGAAGGTCCTGTCCGCTTTGTAACCGGGCCATGAAGTTATATCCGGATCGTACAGATCCCATGCCCTCTTCCAGGTAGCCCAGCCCCATATGGGATAGTCAGCGCTGAAAAAATAACTGTGGCTGCATGGAAAATCATGCATGGCCTTGTAACCGGACACCATCATTATCCGCTCATCATCCTTGTATTTGTAGAGCATCTCCTGGCAAAATCTGAAGAACTCGGGCGCCGGCACTATATCATCCTCCAGGAGCACAGCCATACCTGTCTGTTCAAGGGCCCATGTGATGCCGCTGGCCATTCTGTTGCGGCATCCCAGATTCACCTCAGAATAGTTTTTTCTGACCTCACAGTCCCAGTCTATATGCTCTTCAACATAGTTCCTGGTCTCCATCACCTTTTTACGCTCTTCTTCATTTCTGGGTCCGTCAGACACCAAAAGGAGCATGGAAGGCCTGGCCTCTCTAACCCTTGCGAAAACTTCCTTTTCACAATCCGGCCTGTTAAAGAAGAAAAGCGCCACCGGAACTTCCATTTTGAATCCATCCATCCTGTTATCCCTTTCCCCTGTCATCCCTTTCCCCTGTCATCACTTTCCACCGTCAGTCCTGTCACTGTCACTCCTGTCACCCTCAGCTCAAGCACCTGACAGTTCTATCCCTGTCACTTCTATCCCCGTCAGTTCAAACACCTTCGGTTCCTTCCGTATCAGTTCTTTCCCTGTCATCCGGAGCTGCCGCCGGTCGTCTTAAAGAAAAGCCTCCTGCCCCGGAATAGAAAGCCGCCCCCGCAAAGATCAGCGATATGTTTTTGCAGGATGTGTTAAACAAAAAGGGTTCAGAAAGCCCGCAGACCAAAAGCGTCAGCAGTACAGCGTAAGCCATGGTGTCCTTCTGCCATGTAAGCTTTATTATACCCGTTTCATACATTGCGGAAAACACTGCAAATGTCACCACCCCGCATAGAGCAAGGGCGCTCACGTAGGAGGAGTCCAGATAAAAATTCTCCATCTGGATCTTGTCCTCATATATCCTGATCCCAAAAGGAGTTATGAAACCAGACTTTAAAAAGACAGAGGAAAGATACAGCCTGCCGTTAAACACAAGATCGCAGAATTTGAATACTCCTGAATCCGTGGGCAAAAACGGCAGCAGCACGGATAGCAGCACGCACACGGGGTATGCGGCTATCACAACCTTCTCATTTATCCTGTCTCTGAACAATAAAAGCGCCATTCCCAGAATGGTCCCTATGAGTCCGGTGAGGGAGAACGTCACGGCAAATATCCAGATGCACCCTGCGATCATAAGGGCATACATCCATTTTTTCAGCCTGTCCCGGTAAGTATATATGATCATCAGCACAAGCACCATGTAGGAAATGGAGAGGACACTGTGGTTTGGAAAGCCCAGATTTGTGATGGTCAGATGCATACCAAACTTGTCCCTGGGGGAAGTGTAATCCGGAGCGATCTTCAGATAGAACAGGATCACAGTGATGATGCAGGACAGCCCGAAAACCGGGGTCCACACCTTGAAAGCCTTCTTTAAATCCATGTCCTTCATGGCGGTAAAGGTCATCGCGCAGAGAAGTATCCCCTTTTCGCCGGACATCCTGTAGGAAATAAAGGTAACCAGTATAAAGACTGCAGAGAAAATGGCCTCCCTCAGGTTCCAGCGGGTGAAGAACGCCTTTATCAGCCAGAAAACGCCTCCCACTGCTATAAGCGTCCTGAATACCGGTTCCCCGTCCGAGGAGCCCAGTCCTTTTGCCGCAAGCAGGCATGACACGAACAATATGCCGGACCATTCAGCTATGATTTTCCTTTTTTCAGACACTTACATCCCCCCTCCCCAAAAACAGGCCGGGCAGATAAAATGACATAAGCCATATATAATTCCTGCCTATAAAATCCGAGATCTCGTGGGCTTCCATAAAGTTGTAAAAGCACCAGACCGCCACAAACACGCCCAAAGCGGGGATCTTTTTCCTGCAGGATACCATGAGAAGGGCAATGCAGATCCCCACATATATCCATCCCGGTACATAACCGTACCAGTAAAACAGCTTGTAATACCCCATATCCACATATCGTGTGTTCTCAGGTGATGAAAAGGCTGAAAATCTGCTTATGTCGGAATCCGGATAGCCATAGGCGTTCCAGAGCCTGCCGCTCATATACCTGTCCAGGGGCTTCATCACAGTCTCGAAATGGGGCTCAAACCAGGGAGGATCGTAAGAATTGTATATCTCCCCGTATTTTGCGGTCATGAGGGACAGCACCGCCATGAGGATTATGACTGCGGAAGAGATGTGATAAAACCATTTTCCGTCTCTCAGAGATGCGCTTTTTTTCATCAAAAGGGTAAACAGGATGGACATGGCCGTGCATACAAAGCCCATCCTGGAGGCGGTCATAAAGAAAAGTCCTGCATCTGCAAAAAGCAGCAAAAGCCCCCACTTCAGGTTAAACCGGTCATACCATATGAACAGCCCAAGGGCTGTGAGCGCAAAGAACATGGCAAAGAGTGAGTTTGGATGTCCCATGCCCAGGGTGAGAAGCCGTCTTGTGACCCCTTCCCCCACCTCCTTGTCGGTCATCACAGTCCCCAGAATCCCCGTAAATGAAAGCAAAGAAAGGACAATGCACCCCGAAAGGGTGACAAAGAAAGTGTATCTCAGGTATTTTTTTGGACTTGCGTTTGCGGAGGCAAATACCAGAAACAGTATCCTTATGATGTCATTTCTGGAAGAACACAGATAAGATATCACCCCCAGCACAAAGAAAGCCGCAAAATAAATGCAGTCTCTCTTCCCGTATCTCCTTTTGAAAAAGCCGATCACCACGGACAAAAACAAAGGGACAAAGGACATCCTGAACAGGATCCCTTCGCTTTCTATGATGTATGCGCTCTTGTCCAGTATCACCCAGAGTATCTCAAGAGTCAGGCCTGCGTAAAACAGCAGCCCTTCTACCGAAAGCCCTTCCCCCTTTTCTGCCCTGTCTTCGATGCCGTATTTCTCTGAGATGATCCCTCTCTCCCGTTTCACCAGTTCTTCATCTTCAGACACCTTACGGGTCAGCTGTCTGTCAGAAACCCCTATGGATATCAGGGGCTCATCAGTTGATGCAAAGGACCCGCTCTCTGACAGCAGGTGGATGTAATACTCCATATCCACAAGCCATGTCAGCCTTTCGTCATAGGTCACGTCAGAACGCCTGACTATCACGGCGGAAGGCGAACCTATGGTATTTCCCACATTAAAAATGGACCTGGGATCTTCTCGAAAGCGCTTCAGATC
>JAILIO010000172.1 GCA_024695225.1 Lachnospiraceae bacterium | reverse complement strand
GGGAACCTCTGCCGAAGGTCAGGAGATATGAGCCATCCCTGCCTTTCCAGACGGTGCTGGGCACACTTGTCCCCTTCTGCACCCTTCCCGCGGTCTCTATCAGGTCGTTCAGGCTCTTCATCCTGTAGGCATGTGAAGAGGCCTGGACCGCTGTCACAGGACGCATCTCCCGGGCCTGCTCCCGGTCATTATTTCCGTTTTCCCGAAACAGCATGCCTGCGGCCTCCCTGAGTATATCCATAAAGTTGGCCCCATTTTCCGGCATATCCGCCTCGCTCTCATCCTCCACGTCCGCATTGTCCAGATTCCCCATCCTCACCTCAGGAGAAAAATGTGAAAACCTGGCATCCAGTTCCTCCGGATCGTCGGTCTTTAAAACGCTCACGGCCATGCTGCCGTTTTCAAGGGGCACGGCCTCTATGACAAGGGGATAATCCTCCGGATCAAAGCCGGTCTGATATATGGCCTGGGATACAACCTCAGAGAAAAGGGTGCGGGATTCCTCCGTATCGTACTCAAAGGTATCGCAGGATATGCCCCGGGCCTTCAGCTCACGCTTCGATATCACGGTCCTTATTTCCATTTCAGATATTTTTTCTATGATCATGATGAGAGTATATCACAAGGTCAGGTCACGGGCGAGAACATATTTATCCGGCCCCTGCCCTTCAGCCCGGGGCTCCGCACAGCCGGTGCGGGAGATATGCACAGCACGTAAATAAGCGATCTGTTTTTCTTCAGTCCAGAGTTCCGTACAGATAGTGCAAAAGGATCTGGGGTACGAAGCAGAGGAGGATAAGGGCGTGGGCATAGATGCCATTCATCTTGTTTCCGGCAAGGGTCCCCTTGCGGTCCCCGCAGATAACTGTCATGAGGGGAAAGAGGAAGGGCAGGAAATAACGCCCCTGGATCCCCAGTATCAGGTTTATGCCGTCATTCCACTGGATGTATTCGGCTGTGGTGATGAGAAGGGCTGTGGCCGCCATGATGCATGTCAGGAGCAGGGGGATCATCCTGTCCCGGGGAACATCCCCTCCACCGTTGCTCTTCCTTGTCATGACCACCTCCGCAATAAACAGTGAAAACAGGATCATCAGCACTGTCAGATTGGTCTTAAATGCAAATGAACCCAGGTCCGATCCCAAAAGCTGCCCCACAAATGAACACCCCTCCGTAGCGTAGGTCCTGAACACAGCCAGCATATACTCCACCGGACGGGTGAGCATCTTTTCTGTCTGGGAATCCGCCAGAGCGTACCCGGTGGACAGTATCCCTGAGGATATCTTAAGCCAGATCAGGGCGGCAGCTGCAGTCATCCCTCCCATGGCGCATACATGGAAGACATATCTCTTCCTGCTGCCAAATTTTTCTGCGGGTATGAGGAATACCATCAGGGCAAAGAGCAGATAGACTATCTTGTACTGGCTCAGGAGAAAGGTTATCCCGTACAGGGACGCCATTGCCCATCTCCCCGGGGACTCCTCCGTGCACCGGTATCTGAGAGCCATGGCCAGAAGGATGGTCACCAGGGCTGTCAGCATCGAATCCGGCGCCACCCCCACAGCCTGCTGCATGAACATGGGGAGCAGGATGATCCACAGGATATACCTCTTCCCCACGGGGGTGATCCTGAGTGCCAGAAACATTATGAGCCCCGTTATCAGCAGGTTTGAAAGCCTTGAGGCGAACAGTATCACCATCAGACGGTCCGTGAATATCCGGGCGATAAAGGCTCCGATAACAGGGGCCGTGTAGGAAAAGGGTGAATACAGGGCTATGTTTGTGAATTCAAGCCTCTCGGGCTTATTTTCTCCCATCTTGAAATCGAAAGTCCTGAGAGAGCGGTAGATCGTCATGTTCACATTGTCATCCGTCTCCCAATCACCCGGCCAGGAGATGTCATCTCCGATCTGGGAATCCCCGGAAGCTATCCCCACAGGATTGCCGTTTGTTATGGAGAGCACCCGTTTAAAATGATTCCCCGAATCCGGCTCCGCAAGAGGCGCGTAGGAGAGCATGAATATCAGGCCGAAGCTGATATAGAGAAACAGGAACAGGGCTTCCGGCGACAGCGCTCTCCTCCTGTCCGCGAGAAAAAGCACCGCAAACCCTGCAAAGCACAGGACTATCAGGCCGAGCAGCATCTTTTCAGGCACCGAGGAAGCTGTGAGCTTCACCTGGGGACCGTCGTACAGGATCACCCCCTCCTCATCAAAGACACCCCTGGTGTAAATAAGAACCCTGCTGCCCTCAGACCTGACATCGAACTTAAGGATTCCGGGCTCCACCTCGCCCTTTGTTTTAAAATACGTAAAGGAGTCCTCATTTATCTCTGAGATGGGAATGCTTTCTTTCAGTTCTGTCCCCTTTTCATCCGTGACAGTGACGGTTACATTGCCGTCCCCCGCCCCGTCCGGGAGATTCAGCCTGAAAGCGGATGTCTTGATCTCCTCCCATTCCCAGGGCAGTTCAAAGCTATAGCCCTCATCCAGTGGCAGGAGATCCTCCCTCTCATCCGAAGCGCTCATCATCTCTTCAGCCCCCATATCCGGGAAATAAGACGAGAGTTCCGCGCCTGATATGTGATCGTGAGTCCACAAGACGCAGAACAGCAGGGCTGTCAGCAGGGAAATCGCAAATATCACATTTTTAGATATTATCTCTTTCATGGCACACATTGTAACACAGGACACCCCCCGGGAGAAATAAAAGCCCTTAAATAAAGGTTATCCTTGATTAACCGCATATTCTCGTTGTAATCTGTCTTTGACGGATTTAGTTGGCCGGGTTTAAAAGAGATTATGTCCCGGTATCTTAAGAACATAGGAGGTAATTATCATGGCATATGTTATCAACAAAGACGATTGCATCGGATGCGGCACTTGCGCAGGGGGATGCCCTGTTTCCGCTATAAGCAACACTGACGATGGAAAGTATGAGATCAGCGCAGATACCTGCATCGATTGCGGAACATGCGCAGCAAACTGCCCTGTATCAGCTATATCTGAAGGCTGAGAATAACTGAGAAAACATAAGGCAGCCCCCGGAGGAGTCCATCCGCCGGGGGCTGTTTGTTTTATCTTTCAATCATCATTCCTATTGTAATCCTTTTCGAGATTTGCAAACTGGGTGTATTCCTTGAGCCATTTCAGTTCCACGCTCCCCACCGGGCCTCGTCTCTGCTTGGCTATGATGATCTCTGCGACACCCGGTTTCTCCGTGTCAGGGTGGTAATAATCGTCCCTGTATATGAACATCACCAGATCGGCATCCTGCTCGATGGATCCGGACTCTCTTATATCCGACAGCCTGGGTTTTCGGTCAGATCTGGAATTGGCCTCCACATTTCTGGAGAGCTGTGAGAGGGCAACCACCGGGACCTGCAATTCCCTTGCCAGTTCCTTGAGCCCCCGGGATATATCCGACACTTCCTGCTGCCTGGTGACCGCTCCTTTTCTCTCCCCGCCCCCGGACATGAGCTGCAGATAGTCGATTATCACCATCTGTATATCATAATCCAGCTTGTACTTCCTGCATTTGGCTCTCAGAGCGGAGGATGTGAGCCCCACCGTATCATCCAGGATCAGTTTTGAATTGGCTATTATATTGGCGCTTTCGGAGATCCTTTCCCAATCATCGTCTTTTAAGCTGCCGTTTCTCAGTTTCTCGGAACTCACATGGGATTCCATGGACAATATCCTCTGTACCAGCTGTTCCTTGCTCATCTCGAGGGAGAATACCACAATGGGCTTTTCGTTTCTGAAAGCCACATGCTGGGCTATGTTCAGGGCGAAGGCAGTCTTTCCCATGGAAGGTCTGGCAGCGATCAATATGAAATCCGATTTCTGCATTCCCGAAGTCATGGCATCCAGATCTATAAATCCTGTGGAGATGCCGGTGATGGCTCCGGGGTGCTTTGCAGCCTCATCGATCTGATCTATAACATCCATGGTGATCTTTTCTATGGGTACAAATTCTCCGGTGTCATTTTTCTTCAGAACTTCAAATATGTTTTTCTCAGCACTGTCCAAGACCCGGCTCACATCACCGTTATCGCTGTAGCAGTCGTTCTGTATATCCGTGGAAACCTTGATCAGCTTTCTGAGCACGGATTTTTCGGCTATTATCCTGGAATAATAAACTGCATTTCCACTGAAGCTGTCCAGGGCCAGGATATCTTTCAGAAAGCTCAGTCCGGACACTTCTCCCGGCACGTTCATCTCCCTGAGCTTTGCCTGGAGGGTCACGGTATCCACTGCGTATCCCTTGTTGTCCAGTTCCACCATTGCGTCGAAAACCATACCGTAATAGCGGTTGTAAAAATCTTCCCCTGTAATATATTCGGAAGCCTGGGCGATGGCGTCCCGGCTCACCAGCATGGCTCCCAGCACCGCTCCTTCGGCTTCCGTATCATGTGGGGGTATTTTTTTTAAGATGTTTTCTTCGTTGAGATCAGGCATCTCAGTTATCGTCCTCCACATAGACTTTGAGGGTCCCTGAAACATTGGCGTAGAGCTTTACATTCACATCGTACTCTCCCAGCACCTTAAGAGGCTCGTCCATGACGATCTTCCTTCTGTCCAGTTCTATACCCAGCTGGCTCTTTGCGGCTTCCGCGATCTTCTCAGCGGGAACTGCCCCAAAAGCTTTGCCGTCTTTCCCGGCCTTTATCTTCACCGTGACGCTGGATTCCTTAAGCCTTTCCGCAAGTTCCTTCGCCGCGGCCACGGCCTCGGCCTCTTCCTTCTCCTGTTTTGCTTTGCGGTTCTTAAGTTCCGTGAGATTGCCCTTACTGGCCTCCACTCCCAGTTTCTTGGGGAGCACGAAATTCCTGGCGTATCCGTCGCTTATATCTACAATATCTCCCTTTTTTCCGAGTTTCTTTACATCCTGAAGCAGTATGATCTTCATTTTTATCCCCCTTTATAAAATCCTGTCTGTCAAGACAATTCTCCGCTGTCTATCATATCATCGAGAGTCCGCTTCACCAGCCCTTCCGTCTCCTCGATGGAATAATCCGAAAACTGGGCGCCTGCGGCGTTCAAATGACCTCCGCCTCCCATCTTCTCCATGATCACCTGCACATTGGTCTCATCTATGGACCTGGCGGAAACATACACCTGGCCCGAATAATAAGAGAGCACAAAGCTGGCCCGCACTCCCCTTATATTCAAAAGTTCGTTTGCAGCCTGGGCTGCGATTATGGTGGGATCCGTAAGTTCTTCATCGGTACACACGGATATGGCGTAATATTTCCTGTATATCTCCGCCTGGGCGACGGTGTCGGCCTTCGCCCTGTATTCCTCAGGGTCATCCCTGAACATCTTCCTGACCCTTGTCACATCAGCGCCGCATCTCTTCAGATACGCCGCGGCTTCAAAGGTCCTGACCCCGGTCTTGGCGGTGAAGTTATTGGTGTCCAGTATCATCCCCGAGTACAGGCAGTCGGCCTCACGGCTCTTTATCTTCACACCGTCTATATACTGGAGGACTTCTGTGATCATCTCACAGGCTGAGGATGCGTAAGGTTCCACATAGGACAGGGTAGCGTCCTCGATGACCTCGGAGCCCTGCCTGTGGTGGTCTAACACCACTATCCCGGAAGTCTTCTTGAGCAGTTCAGGGCAGTCTGTGCGGCTGGGTTTGTTCACATCCACCACAACCACGGTGGAATCGGATGTGATCATGTCTATGGCCCTCTGCCCCGTTATTATGATGTCATCTTCGTAATACCTGTTTTCGGTTATCAGTTCCACCATGCTGCGCACAGCCTGGGTTATCTCGGAGATGACGATGTGCACTTCCTTCCCCAGAGATTCGGCTATGGTGCTCACTCCCACCGCGGCTCCGAAGGAATCCACATCCGGCATCTTGTGTCCCATGACAAATACCTTGTCCCTGGAGGTAAGGATCTCAGTCAGCGCCTGGGCCTTCACCCTGGCCTTCACCCTGGTGCTTCTCTCTATCTGCTGGGTCTTCCCTCCGTAATAGGTGGTCCCGTCGGGAGTCCTGACCACAGCCTGGTCACCTCCCCTGCCCAGCGCCACCTCTATGGCGCGCCTGGCGAATTCGTAGTTCTGGGCGTAAGACAGGCCGTCCATTCCGATCCCTATGCTGATGGTTATGGCGGTCTCGTTTCCGATGTTCACGGTCTTCACATCGTCCAGGATGCCGAACCTCTCCTTCTCCAGCCCTTCTACCGTCTCTTTTCTCATCACTATGAGATATCTGTCCTTCTCGATATTGCGGCAGAGGGCATCTGAGGCTGCAAAGTATTTATTTATCTTTCTGTCTGTAAGCGCCACCAGAAGGGCTCTTCTGACTTCCTCCACAGATTCCAGGGCTTCGTCGTAATTGTCCAGATAGAGAAGTCCCACGCAGACGCTCTGGGCATCCAGCTCTTTCAGGGCCAGATTTATGGCAGTCTCGTCGTAAAGGAAGAGGGCGATCAGGCTTTCGTCCAGGCTGGAAGCTTCCAGGATATCGGTATTCCCGGTGATCTGACCAATCTGCATGGCCCGCATACGCACCAGATAATCCTGTCCGTTCTGACTTATGTGCATCTCCACATCCCTTTCATCGTCCTCGGGATGGGGGAATCTGGACGGCGTTATGTCAGGGAACAGATTGGTTATGGTTTTGCGGTACCTGCCGTGGGGATCCCCTGTCAGGGCGTCGAAGGCGTCATCTGTCCAGACCACATTCCCGGAGGTGTCCAGAAGGGCATAAGGCACATCCAGATCCCGGAGTATGGTCCTCTGTATCTGTCCGTAAGCAGTGGCAAAGCTCACAAGGTCTTCGGTGAGACGTTTGCTTTCACCGGCAACCATGGTTCCCAGCACTATGAAATAAAAGACTATGAAGCATAAAAGCAGGATCGCGCTGGTGCGGTCCGTGAAGAACATGATGATATCTATGGCAAGCAGAACGCCCCCAAGATAAAAGGGGATCATCAGGCTCCCTCTCATCTTCATTCGTCTGTCTTTATTTTTTTCCATGTGGGAAATTATAACATATCAGAGAACGCCGTGTCACTAAAGAACAACAACATAAATAATGGCGCTGTTTTTTCAACAAAACGGGGTATGCCCGAAGGCACACCCCTGTGGTGATCTTCCGATATGAAACCCTTGTCACTCTACTGCATAAGGGAGCATAGCCATATGTCTTGCCCTCTTTATGGCCACAGTGAGAGCTCTCTGATGCTTGTCACAGTTTCCTGTGATCCTGCGGGGAAGGATCTTCCCGCGCTCAGAAATGTATTTTTTAAGCTTCACAGTATCCTTGTAATCGATCACATCGTCTTTTCCGCAGAAAACACATACTTTCTTTTTTCTGTGGATGCCGCCCATCCTGCGACGGGGCTTGTCACCTGATTTTGCAAAAGGCATTTTTTTCCTCCGATCTTCTGCCGTCAGGGTCTGTCCTGCGGCTCAAGCAAACGGGAGCTCGTCCTCTATCCCGTCAGGGATGTTCATGAAACCGCCATCGTCTCCGCTGCCGCCCTGGGGAGCGGACCCGCCGCCGCCGTTGTTGTTTCCGCCGGCAGGGGCATTGTAATATGATGATGACTGGTCAGAGGCCTTTTTGCTCTCCGCAAATTCCTGTTCTTCCACCACCACTTCGGTCACATAGACCTTGTTGCCGTCTTTATTCGTGTAATTGGAAGTCTGTATACGGCCTGTGATGGCGATCTTGATACCCTTGTGGAAATATTTCTCTGCAAATTCCGCGGTTTTTCCAAAAGACACACAGCTTATAAAATCAGCCGTAGGCTGATTGTCTCCGTTAGCCTGACGACCTCTTCTGCGGTCCACTGCAAGCGTAAACCTTGCTATTGCCAGAGAACTGTCATTCGATGAATAACGTACTTCAGGATCTTTTGTAAGCCTGCCCATAAGGATAACTTTGTTCATGCATTTCCTCCTATTTCTCGTCGGTACGCACGATCAAATATCTGAACACGTTGTCCATTATACGGGCGCGTCTCTCAATCTCAGCGGGAGCCGTTCCGTCTGCGTCGAACTGAATGAAATAATAAAAAGCTTCGCTCTGTTTTTTGATCTCATAGGCGAGCTTTTTCTTACCCCACTCAACGACGTCGGTCACCTGTCCGCCGAATCTTTCAATGAGAGCTTTTGCGTTCTCGATAACAGACGCCCGAGCTTCATCGTCGATCTGCGCACTGACAACCAGTGCCAACTCGTAATTGTGCATCGCATTGCCTCCTTTCGGTCTTTGGCCCGCTTTCGCGAGCAAGGATCTATATCTATATCACGGTTTTAAAAAATAGCATAAAAACACGCTATCTGCAATAGTAATATTGCACAAAAAGATGAACAAACATATTTTTTCAATTATTCACGATGGAATTTGAAATATAGAGGGCATATATCCAGCGCCCCGCGCAGTTCAGATGGCAGCCGTCCGCCAGATAATCCACAGCGGTGGCGGTATTTATCCCCAGATTCCTGTGGGAATCAAGACTGTAAACCCCGGTCTCCTCGGCCACATCCAGACATACATCCGCATATCTGTCAAGAGTCCCGCCCCCTTTGTCCACAAGGTCGCCGTTCCACCCTGCGGCTGCATTTATATTGGGGATGGGTGCGCACAACAGTATCTTTGCCTTTGGATAGTATTTCTTAAGCCTCATGACACTGTATCTGAGGGCAGATTCATAAGTGTTTTTGGATGCGGACCTGCCGGTTGCCAGGACTCCTCCGTTGTAATCGTTGGTGCCGTAACCCAAGACAAACCAGTCGACGGAAGGATTTTCCTGTGTAAACTGAGTGTAATCCACGCCTGCCGCCTCCGTGTAGAGGGGATCAGCGGCAGCCTTGCCAGTCAGTATGTTCACCAGATTCACAAGACAAATGCCGTTCATCTTTGCAAGATATGCGGGATCGTAGGTTTCGTTGAGTTTATTGGCCCCGGGCAGCATGCAGGCTGTTGTGCCTCCTATCGAGAGATTGTACACCCTGGCTGACCTTCCGAAAAATCCGTTCATTATGATCTGAGTCTGCTCGGGAACGGAATTCTTGGATTCCCTTCCAAAGGAATAATTGCTGTCCCCAAGAAAGACGATGTTCACAGGTCCCTCAGGAACCTCGGCCGTATCCTGCACCGTTTTTTTCAGATTCTTCTTCTGAGCTGAGGATGAAACCGAAGACCTGCTGCTACCGGATACAGTGGCAGCTTTCGCAGGCAGAACTGACGCTGAAAAACACATAGTGAGCGTAAACAGCGCAGCAAATAAACACAATGAGATTATCTTTTTTATTTCCCTCTTCATAATATTCTTTATATTATACCTTTTGTTATCACACCGCAAGTTTCACTGCCGGTCTATTTCTGACTGATGCTTCCAAGAAAAGCCTTTGTCCTCTCCTCTTTTGGATCTCCGAATACCTGATCCGGCGTTCCCCGCTCCAGTATGAGCCCGCTGTCCATGAACAGCACCTGGTCCGATACATCCCGGGCAAAATCCATCTGATGGGTCACTATTATCATGGTCATATGTTCCCTGGCCAGATCCCTCATAACGGAGAGCACCTCATTTGTCAGTTCCGGATCAAGGGCGGAGGTGGGTTCGTCAAAGCAGAGTATGTCGGGCTTCATGGCGAGAGCCCTGGCTATGGCAACCCTCTGCTGCTGGCCGCCCGACAGTTCGTGGGGATAGAGATCTTTTTTTTCGCGAAGTCCCATAAGAGACAACAGCCTGTCTGCATTGCTACCGATCTCGTCCCTGTTTGCGTCCTTTTCCATAAGGGGCGCCAGCATCACGTTTTCTCTGGCAGTATACTGTGGAAACAGATTGAACTGCTGGAACACCATTCCGAAATGAAGCCTACGGCTCCTGATCTCACTCTCTGTAAGCTGCTTCATCTCAGATATGTCTATCAGGGTTTCCCCGTTCAGTTTCATGACTCCCCGGTCAGGAGTCTCCAGAAAATTGATGCACCTTAAGAGTGTGGTCTTTCCGCTTCCGGAGGAACCTATGATGGATGTGGTCTGTCCTTTCTTCATGGTAAAACAGATGTCCTTAAGGACCGCTGTGTCCCCAAAGGATTTGGCCACATTTATCACTTCCAGGGCAGGTGTCTCTCTCTTTTCTGCCCCGCTATCTCCCGTGGACAGGTCATTATTTCCGTTTATGATGGTTTCTTCCAACTTTTCTCCTTTACAGACCCTTCTCCTTCAGAATCATAATGAGGATCCCTCCTCGAGCTCTGATACGCCCTTTCTCCATATCCTTCTCCTTCAGGAACATGGGGAAGAACCTTCCTCGAGCTCTGATACGCCCTTTCCCCACATCCTTCTCCTTC
The DNA here is from genome assembly GCA_024695225.1 of Lachnospiraceae bacterium. GTDB lineage: Bacteria > Bacillota > Clostridia > Lachnospirales > Lachnospiraceae > JAEELB01. Next base: position 97 of record JAILIO010000172.1, on the reverse strand, counting down.
AGGAACATGGGGAAGAACCTTCCTCGGGCTCTGATACGCCCTTTCCCCACATCCTTCTCCTTCAGATATACGGGAGGATCAGCATCTGAAATAGGAG
>JAILIO010000170.1 GCA_024695225.1 Lachnospiraceae bacterium | reverse complement strand
TGCCTGCGTGAGGCGGAGCCCCATAGGTAAAGGCATTGTACATGGCAGGGAACCTGCTCTTCACGCTCTCCTCGTCGAGACCTGCTATCTCAAAGGCCTTTATCATTATCTCCGGGTCATGGTTTCTGACGGCTCCGCTTGAGAGTTCCACCCCGTTGCACACCAGGTCATACTGCCAGGCCAGCACCGTAAGGGGATCGCTGCCATTTAGGGCTTCCAGCCCGCCCTGAGGCATGGAGAAGGGGTTGTGACAGAATTCTATCTGTCCCGACTCCTCACCTATCTCATACATGGGGAAATCAACGATCCAGCAGAACTCATAGCGTTCCTTGTCAAAATGGCCTTCAGATGCCATTCCCAGCATCCTTCTCATGACGCCTGCGCTCTTGACTGCGCTCCTCTTGTCCCCCGCGGAGAACATCACAAAATCATCTGCCTTAAGTTCCAGCTCAGACACCAGTTTACCGGGGTCTTCGTTCAGGAATTTGGCCACACCGCCCGCAAAGGTCCCGTCGGCCTGGAGCTTTGCCCAGTATGTCTTGCCGCCGGATTCGACCTCTATATCCGCGCACATCTTGTCCGTCACCTTCCTGGATCCGGAATAACCGTCTGTCTTCACGGCCTTTATGCAGTCTGCGGAATCGAAGGGTCCGAACCCGCAGCCTTTGAGCACCTCTGTCACATCCTGCACCACCAGGTCTATCCTGAGATCCGGTTTGTCCGTACCGTATTTCTCAAGGGATTCCAGGAAAGGTATCCTGCGGAAAGGAACCTTTGACGCTGTCTTGTAAAGGCCATAGCTGCTGAAGACAGGGGGTATCACATTCTCTATCACGGTGAATACATCCTCCTGGCTTGCAAATGCCATCTCCATATCCAGCTGATAGAACTCACCCGGAGACCTGTCGGCCCTGGCATCCTCATCCCTGAAGCAGGGAGCGATCTGAAAATACCTGTCAAATCCGCCGGCCATGAGTATCTGCTTGAACTGCTGGGGAGCCTGGGGAAGGGCGTAGAACTTGCCGGGATGGTTTCTGGAAGGCACCAGATAATCCCTCGCCCCTTCGGGGGAAGAACAGGTGAGTATGGGGGTTGTGATCTCCATGAAGCCCTGATCTGTCATCCTCTTTCTGAGTTCAGCCACTATGCGGCTCCTGAGCACCATCTTGTCCTTCACTTCAGGATTTCTCAGGTCCAGATATCTGTATTTAAGTCTTGTGTTCTCATCCGCATCTTTGGAGGAACATATCTCAAAAGGCAGGCTTTCATGGTCGCATTTCCCGAGTATATCTATACTGTCCGGCACCACCTCTATATCGCCCGTGGCCATCTCGCTGTTTTTGCTGGACCTGACCCGCACTGTTCCGCTGACTGCCAGGGTGGATTCCTTATTTACGGAAGAGATCTTCTCCATCATCTCCTCCGTCTCTATCACGATCTGTGTCTTTCCGTAGAAATCACGGAGCACCAGGAATCCCAGATTTTTTGATACCCTCCTGAGATTTTCAAACCATCCGCAGAGCTTTACTTCCTTCCCTGCGTCCTGTTCCCTGAGTTCTCCGCATGTATGTGTTCTCGACTGCATCTCTTAAGTTTCCTTTCTGATCATCAAGTGTCTGATCAACGAACATTTTCCTATGTATACATCAGACTTCCGGCATTGAATTGCACGGTTTCATATTGTACAATATCCCCAACGATGTTTCAACAGTCGCGCACCGCGCAGAGGGAGAAAAAATGGTCAAAGACGGAAAGATTCTTGTTGGAAAGACAGCTGAAGGAAAGGAGATCTTCCTGCTGCCCGGTATGGCAAACAGACACGGGCTCATCGCCGGAGCCACCGGCACCGGAAAAACAGTGTCCCTGAAGGTCCTGGCCGAGGGTTTTTCAGATCTGGGAGTGCCCGTATTCCTGTCGGACGTGAAGGGCGACCTCTCAGGCATGGCTTTTGAAGGCGAGGAAAATGAGAACGTGACGGCGCGGGTGGAAAAATTCTCACTCAAGGAGTGCGGTTTCTCCCTGAGATCCTATCCTGCGGAGTATTACGACATATTCCAGAAGAATGGCATGCCCCTCAGGACCACAATTTCAGAGATGGGGCCTCTTCTGCTCTCCAGGATCTTTGAACTCAATCAGACCCAGGCGGACATCCTGTCTGTTGCCTTCAGGATCGCCGATGAAGAAAATCTCCTGCTGGTGGATACGAAGGATCTCAGAGCGATGCTCAACTACCTGGCAGACAATGCAAAAGACTATTCAGAAGAATACGGAAACATCTCCAAGGCTTCCATAGGAGTCATCCTCAGGGCGCTCTCCTCACTGGAGACCAAGGGAGGCGAACAGTTCTTTGGAGAGACTGCTCTGAACATAAGAGACTGGCTGTCCTCAAGAGACGGAAAGGGAGTCATAAACATCCTGGACTGCCAGGAACTGGTTTCAGACGGCACTCTCTATTCCACCTTCCTTCTCTGGATGCTTTCGGAACTGTACGAAACACTCCCTGAAGTTGGAGATATGAGCCGTCCGAAGATAGTATTCTTCTTCGATGAAGCCCACCTCCTGTTCAAGAATGCATCTAAGACCCTTATGGACAAGATCACCCAGATAGTCAGACTTGTGCGTTCCAAGGGAGTCGGTATCTATTTTGTCACCCAGTCTCCCGCAGACATACCGGATGATGTACTCTCACAGCTTGGAAATAAGATCCAGCACGCCCTCAGAGCTTATACCCCCGCAGACAGAAAAGCGGTCCGCGCAGCTGCACAGTCCTACAGGGAAAACCCCTCCTTTGACACAGAGGCTGCCATAGAAGAGCTGGCCACCGGAGAAGCTGTTGTCTCCATGCTGGATGACACCGGCACCCCCAGCATCGTTGAGAGAGCCATGATCCTGCCGCCCCAGAGCCGCATGGGCAGCATCACAGACAGCGAGAGAGACCGTCTCATAAAGGAAAGCCTTCTCTATTCCAAGTACGAGAAAGCTGAGGATCCGGACTCCGCCTACGAATTCCTGCAGAGAGTCGGACTTGAAGCGGAAGAAAAGGCCAGGGAGGAAGCTGAAGCCAAAGAAGCCGAGAAAGAGGAACTGGCGGCTCAGAAGGCAAGAGAAAAAGAGGAGGCCGCAGCCCAAAAGGCAAAGGAAAAGGAAGAAAAGAAAGCCTCAAATGCAAGGAAACGCGCTGCCAAGTCAGTTGGCAATTCCATCGCAGGGACGGTGGGACGAGAAGCCGGGAAGACCTTCGGTTCCGCCTTCGGTTCCTTCGGAAAGACTCTCGGAGGAAATGTGGGCGCATCCCTGGGAAGAGGCATAATAGGTACACTTTTCAAAATGTAAGTGCTATAATGATAGATAACATCAGTCAGTTTTTCTGTGAAGTGAAAGGAGGTCTTACTGATGGCAGATATAAATCAGATATCGAATTCATTCAGGGTACCGGAAAGAGTCGAACCCACGAAATTTAAGAATGCAGCAGAGAACAATGTCCGGAAAGAAACGGAAGCTGCCAAGAAGACACAGCCGCAGAACCCCGCAGAGGAGAAGGAACCCGGGGATCTGGTGTACATGTCCGATGATGGCGATACAGTCCGTGTAAGCGCCGAATCAAACAGCGATCTTGAAGACGGTATCATAATCAAGACAGAGAAACCCGAAGAAGACAGGGTTGTGATCGAGTTGCAGGAAAAAGCTGAAGAGGCGAGGGAAAAGCGGCTTGAAGCGGTAAAGGAAGAGATGAAAGAACAGGAAGAAAAGGCTGAAGAAAATGCCAAAAGCGCGAATGTCACCTCCTTTGCAGGCTTAAGCGACAGCAAACTCGAACAGATGTACCTTCAGGGGATTATTTCCCGCAAAGACTATGAGTCTGAGATAGAAGCCCGTAAAAATGACAAGGAACAGTTTGAAGAAGATTCCGAGAGGATCTCTGTGGACATCACAAATGCAGTTTCTGAGGAGGAAGATGGCAAAAACACTGAGTCCGCCATAGAAAACGCTTTCTATAAAGATTCTGCCCTGTC
>JAILIO010000095.1 GCA_024695225.1 Lachnospiraceae bacterium | reverse complement strand
TAAAGACTATACCGCTGCTTTTGATGTTGAGGATATAATGATAGATCACAAAATCTATCATACGATGAGGGTTGCGGAAAATGCTGAAAGAATAGCACTAAGTTCGGGACTGGACAGATCTGATGCGGATTATGCCTGGCTGCTGGGCTTATTACATGATTTCGGACGGTTTGAGCAGGTAAAAAGATACGGTACTTTCAGTGATATTCATTCTGTAGATCATGCGGAACTTGGTGCGGACATACTCTTTAAGGATGGAGAGATAAAGCGCTTTATTCCTGCCGGCTTTAATCCGGACGACAGCACTCTTACCGAAACAGCGATCAGGCTTCATAATAAACTCCTTCTGCCTGAAGATCAGGATGATCGCACAAGGTTTTTTTGTAATCTGCTGCGCGATGCGGACAAGATAGATATTCTGCGCGTTGTTCAGGAGATACCTCTTAAACAGCGTGCCGGAAAAGGAAAGGATTTTCTTAAGAAAAAAAATGAGGCGTCTGCGACGGTCATGGAGTACGTTTATTCCCACCGTTGTATTCCAAGAAAGTATGTTGAGTCCGGTTTTGAGCTTCACATTTCGCATATATGTATGGCATTCGAGCTTGTGTTTGAGGAGTCACGGCGGATCGTTGCAGAACAGGGATTTTTGGACAAGCTTTTATCGCCTGTTGACGAGAATGGTGAATATTTGTGGAATGAAAGCGAGAGAATACAGTTAAAAATCCTTGAAAACGAAGTTGAAAAATTCTTAACAGATAAGGATAGAGGCTAAAATATGATACTGTCATTAGTGGCATCAGATGCCGAGATTGGTGAGGGAGCATTACTTGAAGAAACATTTGATATATCCTTTAAAGGCAGGGAAATATTTAAGATCAATTCATATGGATCGGGGCTGTCTATGGTTAAAAAGAAGCTCAAGGAAAAAGGAGGACTGGCATAATGGGAAAAATATGGGATTTTAACAGACCGGGTGATCCCGACGTTCTTTTCGACCGAAAGGGAAACAGTGTAAAAAGCAGTGAGATCGAAGCGGGTGCAAAGCTTATGGGAGAGCTGAACAAGGATCACTCTCTTATTATGATCATATGCCGCAATATGATCGGTGCGATCTATGGCTATGCTTCATCCATCAATTCCGGGTCTCCGGTTATGCTGTTATCTTCTGAGATCCCTGTGGAAATGAGAAACAATATAATGGATACATATCTACCCTCTTATATCCTGCTTCCCGAAGAAATAAGAACGGATTATCCCTTTATGGAAGAAGCTCATAAATTCCTGGATTACAGCGTCCTTAAGACCAATTACGATAGTCATTATCCGGTGCATCCCGATCTTGGACTGATGATCACGACATCGGGCTCTACCGGTTCCGTTAAGTTCGTAAGACAGTCCTTTGACAATGTCAGATTTAATGCAAATGCCAATGCCGAATTTATGAAGCTTACTACAAGCGAACGTACTATTACAGCACTTCCGATGCAGTATTCATTTGGTATCACCATAATAAATGCCACTCTTTCTGCCGGCGGACAGATATATGTGACCGACAAAAGCCTGATGGAGGAGGAATTCTGGGACTTCTTTGAAGACCAACACATCACATCGTTTCATGGTGTTCCCAATGCATATGATACTCTCAAACATTTCGGTATATTCGAAGAGGACTTTCCCGATCTTAAACTCATGTCCGAAGCAGGCGGCAGGCTCAGTAACGAGCTTCACGAGTATTATGCCGGCTATGCCAAAAAATATAATAAACAGTTCTACCTGGTCTACGGTCAGAGTGAAGCGTCCGGCGTAGTTGCCTATCTTCCGGCCGAGGATGCAGCGATTAAGACCGGTTCAGTAGGTAAACCGGTTTCAGGCGGAAGGATCACATTGCTTGATGAAAAGGATGAGCCGATTACCGAAGTAAAAAAATCCGGTGAGATCATATATGAAGGACCAAACGTGGCAATGGGTTATGCCTTAAACGGAGAGGATCTGTCCCGTGGAAATGAATGGGAGGGCAGACTCAGAACAGGCGATGTGGGATATCTGGATGAAGACGGATATTTATTCATTACCGGTCGTATCAAAAGGATCATTAAGATGTACGGACATCGGATAAGCCTGGACGAGGTTGATTCAATGATCATGGAAAAGCTACATATATTGAGCGCCAGTACGGGGTCGGATAATAATCTTGTGATCTACGTGACAAACGAGGGAGAAAAGCAGGCTGTATTCGATCTTGTAAGGAAAAATATTCAAACAGCTGCCACACATACCCGTGTGGAAGTTATAGAAGCCTTCCCCAGAACAGAAACCGGCAAGATCAAATTCAGTGAACTGCCGATTTAAAAAATAAAGGAAAAAGGTTATTAATATCTATGAAATATAATCCAAAGGATATTTCAGTTGTACTTTTAGACGGCTGCAGCCTCGTTTTTGAGGAGTTTATAGCCGCAGCAAGATACGGAGCCAAGGTAGTTATCGATCCTGATGCCTATGAAAGGATGAGGCAGTCAAGGGCCCTGGTCGACAAGATACAGTCGGATGGCAGGATCGCATATGGCATTACGACCGGATTCGGGGATCTCCAGAAGGTAAGTATATCTCCGGAAATGAGAGATACATTGTCCACAAATCTGATCCTCAGTCATTGTACGGCAACGGGGGAGCCCTACAGCGAGGAGATCGTAAGGGGAATGATGATTCTTCGTGCCAACAATCTCTTAGTCGGGCTTTCCGGAGTGCGTCCTCTTCTGGTAGAAATACTCATGAAAATGTTAAATAAAGGAGTCACTCCTGTCGTACCCTGCAAAGGTTCGCTGGGTGCATCGGGTGATCTTGCTCCTCTTGCGCATATGACTCTTCCCATACTGGGACTGGGTGAGGCAATGTATAATGGTGAAGTGCTGCCGGGTGCAGAGGCCATGAGAAGGGCATCCATTAAAACAGTTCCGACCTTACTTTCCAAAGAAGGTCTTGGAATGACCAACGGAACCTGTGCGATGACATCTGTCGGAGCGATCGCCTGCTATGATACGATCTGTGCCGCAGAAATGGCAGATGTGATCTCATCGATGACCATAGAAGGACTGACCGGGATCCGCAGCGCTTTTGATGAAAGGATCCATAAAGCCAGGGGACACGTCGGGCAGATAACTGTAGCAAAGAACATGCGTCTATTGTTATCCGGTTCTGAAATACTGGATAACTGTCAAAAAGACCGTGTACAGGATGCTTATGCTATAAGATGTATTCCTCAGGTTCACGGAGCGGTTCGTGATGCGCTCTTATACGTGACAGGAAAAGTCAATATAGAATTAAATGCAGTTACGGATAATCCGATAATCTTCCCGGATGATGAAGCTGTAATCTCCGGAGGAAATTTCCACGGAGAGCCCATGGCACTGCCTTTTGATCTTATGGGTATAGCAGCCTCGGAGCTGGCAAACATATCCGAAAGAAGGATAGAAAGGATGGTCAATCATACACTATCAAATGGGCTGCCTCCGTTTCTTACCAATGATGCAGGCATCAATTCGGGATATATGATCGTTCAATATGCAGCCGCTTCGATGGTTTCAGAAAACAAAGTCCTGGCGCATCCCGCATCGGTAGATTCAATTCCTTCTTCCGCAAATCAGGAAGATTTTGTATCTATGGGTACAACAGCTGCCAGAAAAGCAGGTGATATAGTTCAGAATACACTCTCTGTTCTGGCGTATGAACTGATGACCGCCTGTCAGGCCATAGATATGCGTAAACAGCTGAATTCACACGGACAGGGTATCACACCATTCCACAAACTGATACATGACAGAATACGTGAGATCATCCCCTTTTATGATAAAGACAGGGAGATCTGGCCGGATATAAGGGCAATAGAAAGCTTTATCAGAAGCAGAGAGCTGCTCGATATGATAACTGAAAAAATGCCGGATGTTCATAATAATAATACATGGCTATGAAAACGATAATATCTTCTGATGGCAACCGTTCTTGCCAGACTCTTTGAGGTCATTTTTACGTGCTTATTCGTCATGAGATATAAATGTCCCGGTACGAATCTTAAATTAATTTTTCTTTTCAGGCAGGTGAATGTTCACGATCAAAATTCCCGCAGCCACAAGGAGCATGGAGCAAAGGCCCACCAGTGAGAAGGCTTCCTTGTTTTCACCCAAAAGCAGCGCGGACAATAAAACGCCGATAACCGGTGTGGAGAAACCCATAATGGAAATCCGGCTGACGGGATTGTATTTCAGGATGATCCCCCATAAGGTGTAAGCACCTGCGGAAATAAAGCCCATGTAGATTAGATTTAATACGCATGCAGGGCCGCTATATACCAGACGGCCGCCCATGAAGAAGCCGATCACAAAGAGGATGATACCTCCCAG
>JAILIO010000271.1 GCA_024695225.1 Lachnospiraceae bacterium | reverse complement strand
ATTGCTGTTCATTTTGTTACCTCCCTTGCTGATATGTTCCTATATCATTATATACGAAAAAACCGGGGAGAGGGTCAGATTTTTTTGAACTGATCTTCAATGTATTTACAGGGGAGGCCGGAAGAACCGAACAGATATATCGAGGAGGGGATCACCGAATATGTGGTGGCCGGATTCTCTGTGCCTGAGAAGATCTTTGACCACTACGAGCAGGTGACGAAAATGGTCTACAACACAAACGGCGAGGACCGGGATTACTACCTCTTCCGGAAAGTCAGATAGACGATCGGAGGGACAGTCAGACAGACGGTCGGATGCATGAAATCAGATCGGGATAGATCAAGTACATTCGGATGACTGAGGAGTTTTAAAACAGGAGCCAATGACTCTGGAACTTGAAAGATACAAACTGATAATCGCAGATATGGACGGCACCCTCTATTACCAGAAGCCTGTCAGGGCAGCCATGGGGCTGAAGCTTTTTTGCGCCGTGCTTAAGGGCGGGGCGAGAGGTCTTAAGGAACTGGTCATAATTTACAGATACAGGAAGATCAGGGAAGAGGAGGACCTTAAGCAGGATCTCATATGTGAGAGGCTTGCCAAAAGATATGGGATGTCCCCCGGTGATGTGAGGAAGATCGCAGTCAGATGGCTGCAGGAGATCCCCCTTTCCGTCCTTCCCGCCCACAGGGACCGGGTGCTGTGTGAAAAGCTCCTGGATCTCAAGGCCCGGGGCAGGGATGTGGCCGTGTATTCAGATTATCCCGCTTCCGACAAATGCAGGGCGCTGGGGCTTTCTGACATACCCTCATGGCATTCCGACATGGCAGATATAGGGGAAATGAAACCCTCCCCCAAGGGTATAAGGTATCTGATGGACAGATACGGGGTCACGGATCCCGGGGAGGTCCTTGTGATAGGGGACAGGGAGTCCAGGGACGGAGGGTCGGCAGACGCTGCGGGGACAGACAAGCTCATCCTTCCGAGAGACAAAAAAATGCGCACGAGATTGTACGGGAAACTGGGACTTCTGTGATAAAATGATACAGATCCCGGTCAATTCATCGCCGGGTACCAGGGATGACCACAGGACCCCGGAGGATAAGCGCGTAGAGGGGATATGGGAGGCCGTACTATATGGCGGATTCATATAAGCAGGAAACTCAGAACAGATATCATGAAAAACTGGACAGTCTTTTAAAAGGGCTGCCGGATTTCTGCCGCACATATTTTATAGGCAGGGAGAACCGGCTGTCTGAGGTGACGGCGGTTTCATATGCATATAATCTTCAGATGTTCTTCACATATCTGCACGACAATAACGGGTATTTCGGTTCCAGGGAAATAAGGGCGTACCGGCTTGAGGATCTGGAGAAATTGAACAGCGGAGATATCGAGGAATTCCTTCACTGGCTGCGCTATCACAGGGACAGTGAAGGGCGCGAATGCCATAACAGCGAAATGACCATTCAGCATTACATAAGCGCCATATCCGCTCTCTATAAGTATTTTGTAAAGAGGGGACATCTGCCTTCAAATCCGGTGGATGCCATAGACAGGGCAAAGAGAGTGAAGAAAAAGGTCATAAGACTTGAGGGTGACGAAAAAAAGGAACTCCGGGAGGTGGTTGAGTCAGGGGCAGGGCTCACCAAGAGACAGACTGCTTTCCACGACAAAAACAGGGAAAGGGATATGGCTATCTACGAGGTCTTTCTCACCACCGGCATGCGTATCTCCGAACTGGTGGGTATAAATGTGACGGATGTGGATCTGAAGGCCCATACCATAGGGATCACCAGGAAGGGAAGCAATTACCAGCTGATATATATAAGTGACAGATGCACGGAGATCCTCATGGATTATATGATGGTCCGGGAGCGCTACGGCCCGCCCATGAACGAGCCGGCATTGTTTTTGTCAAACCGGGGAAGCCGGATCTCTGTCCGCACGGTGGAGATGATGACCAAGAAATATGTGACCGCAGCACTCCCCCAGAAGACGGACCGCATAACCCCACACAAGCTCAGGAGCACCTATGCCACGGACATGCTGAGGCGGACCGTGGATCTTGAACTGGTGTCGGAGCTTCTGGGACATTCCAATATCGCCACCACTCAGATATACGCCAGGTATGATGACAAGAAACATGAAGATGTGAGAAATGTGATAGACGGGGACAAGCCTGTCAGTTAAAAGACTTGACGTGTCAGTACAGCAGTGTTATAAATCTTAAGCAAACTTTATATGTCCGCAGGAGATGTTTCCTGCGGATATATTTATCGGTTATTTTTGAACATGAAGGAGGGATCTATGAGGAAAGGATGCAGACGCACACTGGCCGGTCTGCTGTCAGCAGCGCTTTTGATAAGTCAGAGTTCTGCTGTCTTTGCCGCGGAGAACACTGGTTCAGTCTCCGGGGCTGAAGAAAATGCGACAACCGGGATCACGGCAACTGAAGAAGATGTTGACAGCCTTGAAGAATACGGCTTCCCCGGAGGCTATGAACTCGACTCGGAGGATATGGAGCTCAAGGAAGAACTGAGATCAAAAGGGATCGCAGATGCGCTGAAGGAAAGCACCGAAGGCGAGGATTATAAAAGCGGGATGATCTGGTATCTTGCTGAAAGCAGGGAGGAAGCAGATTCCATCGCTGAGGCATATTCAGCTGTGGTGACCAGATATGATTACGGTGTAGCGGAAGCAAAGCTCACCGGAGACCGCACTGTTCTGGATGCGGTAAGCGCTGCTGCCGATACAGATACAGATCTGCCGGCCGTGGAACCTGTTTATGTGTGTCAGCTGGAGCCCGATGCGGAACCCGAAGATGAGGACAGTCTGGATGCCGCAGGGTTTACACTGGATCCTTCCCCTACCTGGAGGGATTTTGTGACGGGAACAGAGGAGAAAGAAGCCATTCTCGATAAGCCCGATACATATCTGACAACTCCCTCGGACATAAACTATCAATATCAGCACGACCTGATCGACAGCTGGGGAGCCTGGGGAACCACCATAGGCAGTTCCGGGGTAAGGGTCGCAGTTGTAGATTCCGGCGTGTTTGCTAAACACGAGGATCTTCAGGATGAAAACGGCGATTCCATCGTAAAGAAAAGCATTGACGTTACCGGACAGGGACGTCTTGTGACCACCCAGCACGGAACCCATGTGGCGGGGATAATCGCAGGTTCCATAAATAACGGTAAAGGCGGGGCTGGTGTAGCCCCCGGGGTACAGATATATTCATACAACGTTGTATATAATACTGCAGGAAACTTTTGGATTCCCGATATGACCAGGGGTATCCTTGCAGCCGTTGAGGACAATGTGAATATCATAAATATGAGCATGTGCAGCAGCGCATACAGCGTGTATATGAGAGAGGCTCTTACATCAGCTTATGTAAAAGGCGTAATATCCTTCGCAGCCATGGGAAATGACGGGACAAACAGGATCGCCTATCCCGCAGGGTATTCGGTGGAAACCGGGGATAAAAAGACCGGCGTAATAGCTGTGGGCGCAACAAGCCACAGCAAACAGAGAACCACTTACAGCAACTACGGCAACTGGTGTACCGTCTGGGCTCCCGGATCACAGATAATGTCTTCCGTGCCGGTGTTTGACCAAAGCAAAACTGTTGACGGCACGAATGGATATGGACCTTATTTTGATCTGAAAGAGGATGTGACCGATGCCTATGTCAGCATGAGCGGTACATCCATGGCATGTCCCGTGGCCGCCGGCGCGGCAGCCCTTTATATGAGCGCCTACGGCACAAAGCTTGGGGGCGGAAATAAGGAACTCACAGGTTATAAGATACCCGATGCAATGAAGAGCGTCATGACCGGGGCCAGTACCACCGTGACCGGGCTTGGCAAGTTTATAAATGTGGGGAAGATGTTTGCCAGGGAGGCAAAAGCCCCCGCCATTATCGCCTACGATGCAGATGGCAATGTGGTGGAAAAAGAGAACGGCAAGAATATATACAGGGAAGTTTCATATGTGATGATAGAGAGCCAGGCAGGGCTTTCTGCCAATACACTTCCCAGGGCTGCAGAAAACTATCAGAAAGAAGTCATAGTCTTCACTACTGACGGAGCATCTCCTGCGGTCAGTAAAAAACAACTGTATGTCGTCTGGGGCAAGATCTACAAGGGACAGAAGATCGAAGTGGGAGATCTGAAACCCGGCACAAAGACCATTGTGAGAGCTATGGCAGTAACTCCGCAGAAGGAAGTTTCCGCAGTTACAAATGCCACTGTTTACACACCCGTGTCGGATCCCACCAAGGTGCTTTCAGAGAAAGTCAACAAGATTACTCTTAAAGCTAACAGCACTCTTGGATATGCCAAGAAACCCGGCAAGACATCTGTCATGTACGTAGGCGGGGATGACACTTATGCCGTGGATACCATTACCCCCACAGTTACACTGGAAGGCTCCTCCAAGACGGCAGAAGACATTGCGGACAAGATATATTGGGCAACCGGCAACAGCAATGTTGTGAAGATCCTGGGTAAAAATTCCGACGGAAGTTGCAATATACAGGCCTTGAAAAAGGGAAGCTGCAATGTGATCATGTATGTTTACTCCCGCGGAAAAGTAAAGAAGAGCAAGAGCATATCCGTGGAAGTAAAGCAGCTTGTGGAAGGCATAGCCATAAGCGGTCAGTCCGTGATACAGCCCTCCGCAAAGGCAAAGACTACTGTGAAATACAAGGCTGAATGCACTCCCA
>JAILIO010000234.1 GCA_024695225.1 Lachnospiraceae bacterium | reverse complement strand
TTTTAAGCTCATGAGAAGCCTTGATGCGGTGTTCCTGTTCGGGGAATAACTGCCTGTCTCAGATGGCTTCTGAGTTGACATCGCACAGCATTAAACCGTGCAGGACGAATAAAACCCTGTCGCAGGTGCTTTCTGAGATACCGGCATGAATTTATTTAGGAAAGGATGTTGTATATGAAAAAAGATGACTGTATTTTCTGCAAGATAGCAAATGGTGAGATCCCGTCCAATACGATCTACGAAGATGATCTTTTCAGGGTGATACTGGATAATGGCCCTGCCACAAAGGGACACGCCCTCGTTCTTCCCAAAGATCACAGTGCAGATATTTTTGAGATGCCTGAAGACACTCTGGCAAAGGCGATGGTGGTCGCAAAGAAGGTTGCAGGGAAACTTAAGGAGACTCTTTCCTGCGATGGTCTCAATATAGTACAGAACAACGGAGAATGCGCAGGTCAGACAGTGCATCATTTTCATATACATCTGATACCCAGATATGCGGATGACGGGCAGCTGATCGGCTGGAAGCCAGGAAGCCCCTCATCGGAAGAACTGGAAAAGGTCAGAAAGACTATTAATGGCGAGAGTTGATGAGAGAGATTGATACAGGACTGATCCGTGATGCTGTCAGGGATCTGATCATCAATACGAACATATATGAAAGCCCCGATATGACTGAGGCCCTTAAAAAGGCCCGGGATAATGAAAAGTCTGAGATAGGTCAAAATGTTCTCGGCATGCTGTGCGATAATTTAAAAGCAGCATCCGAAGACAAGGTACCCGTGTGCCAGGATACCGGAATGGCTGTGCTCTTTGTGGAGATCGGACAGGATGTCAGACTTACCGGAGATTACATAGGTGATGCCATAAATGAAGGTGTGAGAGCGGCATGCAAGGAAGGTTATCTCAGGGCGTCTGTGGTGAGAGATCCCATAGACAGGGTGAATACCGCCGATAACACCCCTGCGGTGGTCCACTATAACATCGTGCCCGGAGACAGCGTCAGGGTCACAGCCGCCCCAAAGGGCTTCGGATCCGAAAATATGAGCCGGCTTGCCATGTTAAAGCCTGCTGACGGTCTGGAGGGAGTCAGAAGGTTCATAGTCGATACAGTGGGGAAGGCCGGCGCCAACGCATGCCCTCCTTATGTGGTTGGGGTAGGAATTGGCGGTGATTTTGAAAAGTGCGCGGAGATGTCAAAGCATGCGCTCACCGTAAAATGTGAAGAACACTCGGAAATACCATGGGTGAAACAGTTTGAAGAAGAACTGCTTGAGGAGATAAACGGGCTGGACATCGGTCCTGCCGGACTTGGCGGCAACGTGACTGCCCTGGCTGTGCATGTGGAAAGCGCTCCCACCCATATAGCGGGACTTCCTGTGGCTGTTAATATGTGTTGTCATGTGTGCCGTCACGGCAGTGTGAAAATATGAGTAACGGTATAAAAGTACCTTTTGAGAATAATGAGGTGGTATCGTCCCTCAGAGCGGGGGATGTGTGCCTGCTCTCCGGCGTGATATATTCCGCCAGGGATGCAGCACACAAGAGGATGATGGAAACCCTGGACAGAGGAGAGGAACTTCCCTTTGATATAAAAGGAAGCATCATATATTATCTGGGTCCGACTCCCGCCAGACCGGGACATGCGATCGGATCGGCCGGCCCCACCACATCGGGCCGCATGGACAGATATACCCCAAGACTTCTGGATCTGGGCATGGCGGGTATGATCGGAAAAGGGATGAGATCTCCGGATGTTATGGACGCCATCGTCAGGAATGGAGCGGTGTATTTTGTGGCCGTAGGCGGCGCAGGCGCACTTCTCTCCAAATCCATAGTTTCTTCGGATGTGGTGGCTTATGAAGATCTCGGCACTGAAGCTGTGCGCAGGATGGTTGTCCGGGACTTCCCGGTGATAGTGGGGATAGATACAAAAGGAAATGATGTTTACGCGAGGTGAGACCCCATGCAATCGGACCTCATGCGAGACAGATGTGTGAAACCGGCAGGGAAATTCCTGATTTAATCTTTCTTTATGCAGTATCAAAGAAATAATATCTGTGGGAGTCTTGACATATTCCCGGTTTTCATAGTATTCTTTTTCTTACCCGCTCCGATGTGAGTGGGACACATTTGACAGGGAGAAGTACTCAAGAGGCTGAAGAGGCGCCCCTGCTAAGGGTGTAGGTCGGGAAACCGGCGCGAGGGTTCAAATCCCTCCTTCTCCGCAGGCTGAAAAATTTGTTGTTGACAAAGTTTCAGCTCGGTGATAATATCTTTAACGCACTCGCCGATACGGGCGGTGCAGAGAACCTTGACAATCTGACAGCAGTGCGACCCTGAATAAATTCCAAAGGGAAATATTCAGAAGAACAAAAAGCAAGTAAATCGGAACGAAAGCTAAAGCT
>JAILIO010000208.1 GCA_024695225.1 Lachnospiraceae bacterium | reverse complement strand
GGAGTTATCCCCACTCTTTCTCAGATCAAACATGATATAGGCAACGGACTGGGCAAAAAGGGCGGACATAAGTATCACGCTCTGGAAGATATTTGAATTTATGCACAGGTAGATTGCCAGGATAAATAAAGACCTGCCGGTGATTCCCATGGACCCCATCATCTTTCTATCCCTGTCGGTCATTATATACAAGGACAGGGCCAGGTTTGCCAGGGCAGGGACGATGTAATTGTAGATGTTGTTCAGATAATCAGACCCCCACAGGCAAAGGGTGGACACCCCGTCCCCGCTCCTTCCGAACACCATAAAATGAAACAGCACAAATGACACGGACATGAACATCAGAAGGCCGTTATTTACGGAAAGGGTCTTTTTTATGAGTCTTCCGAAGGCCAGCACATAGAGCACCACCAGAAGGCTCAGGGTAAATGCGAATCCAATGGAGAGAGCCCCCAGATAATCATGGGTCAGAGGGTACACTATCCACACGGAGAGATAGGCTGTGAGGGGGAGAAGAGTCTCCGGCAGTATCTTTGTGGGATTGTATTCCAGATATGTGGGCACTGGCAGCCTCATGAAGTTTATCTGCCACCAGTCGTCACGGGTCCAGGGATACAGGGGGTGGGCCGTCGTATAGAAAAGCATCATCCCAACAAATATGCCAAATATCACAAGGGCATAGCCCGGATTCTTTTTTATCCTGGAAAACATTTCATCTTTCCTCACATCCCGCTGTCATTTGCGGATCATTTTCTTTATAAATTCTTTCAGATCTTCCTTTGCCACAGCAGTCACATACCATCTGCCGTCGGGCTGGATCAGGTGGAGCATGTGCCAGAGCCTTCTCTGATTCGGAAATCTTCTGTGTTTTTCATAGTAGTCAAAGAGTTTCAGCATCCCTCTGGATTTCTCCACGGGCATATGCCACAGGGGTTTTCTGTCGTAGTAATAGAAAGTGGTGATATGATAATAACTGTCGTAGGTCCAGTAATGGTCCCAGTAGGCATTTCCCGGGATTATCCGCCCGGGGTATTTCTTGTCGAAGACATACCAGACAAATTCATCCCCCAGGGATGTTTCCACATTCATCTTCCTCATGTCCTCGTATATCTTCCGGCATTCCCGGGAGAGAAATACAAAATCCTCCCTTTTGGCCGCAAGCTCGCCCCCGGCCCAGTAGAAGCGGGTGCCCTGTTCAAGGTCAGGATAAAGCTTCTTTGATTCCTCCAGGGCTTTTTTGCTGTTGTCGCTGTCAATAGGCGCCGTATTCAGGCACATGAGCATTCCGAGTTCCGCATTGTCCCACATGCTGCCGAAATTGAATCCGCAGTAGGTGTCCGTGTCCAGCATCAGATATCTGTCATACTCCGTGTTCTCAGCCAGATATTCCATAACCCTGAATTTATAGAATGTAAGGGACCATCTCATGCCTTCGGGGAAGAGATAATCGTCATAGGGTATCTTTATAACCCTTATATCCTTTTCCTTCAAAAGCTTCAAAAACCTGTCAGGCACGTCTATATTGGTGCAAAGGGCTGTATCACATTCAGGGTTCTTTTCCGCAAGGGAAATAAGGGATACGCAGGCGTTTTTCAGATACAGGTTCACCCTGTCCGAATCCCCCTGCCAGAGATTTGCCCCGCTCTTATATCCGTCTATATTTGAATATGTTTCAAATATCAGTCTGTCACTCATTTCCTGAACCTTCTGATCAGTTTCCCAAGGCTGTGGTAGCGTTCCCTGCTGCCCAGGATACGGTACGCCCGGTACATTTTCCAGGTGTGTGAAAGGGTGCTGTCGTTTATCTTAAAATACCTGTCCACCGCCTCCTGGTTTTTTCTGTGACTGTCTTTCGTCTCACACAGCCTGATCTCAAAATCCCGCCCCGTATCTATGGGAAGGGCGCTGTATCTGTTTGCCTCGCTGTCACCGCCGCAGTTCACTCCCGTGCCGTCAAAGCCCCAGTTTCTGACCATTGAAAGCTTTGGCATTATCACTCTCCGCCCTGTGAGCATGAGATACATCCCCTGGCTCATATCCGAGCTCCTGAAATGATAACCGTCACTGTCCAGGACAACAGGGCTGTAATTCATCACGCCACTCACAAAATCATTGAAATTAAGCCGGTTTATGCCCTGCATCCTTTTGAGGAGTTCCCTGTCTTTCATGGCCTTCTTCCAGGTATCCAGGGTCATTACCCGCTTAAATTCATCATAATTCTTTTTCAGTATCCCATAACCGTAGGCAGAGAACATGCCGTCCAAAGACACGGTGTTTCCCGGGTCATCGGCCCACTCCACGGGGTAAGAATACCCCGCCACCGCATAGAGTGAGGGATCTTCTTTACACATGTCCAGGCCCTCCTGCATAAACTTGAGGAAATCAGGGGAGAACTCGTTGTCGTCCTCCGTGATGATCCACCTGTCATGGTCCTTCCCGATAAAGCTTTTCAGATCTTCAGAATTTCTCACGGGGCCGAGATTGTAGTCCCGTTTTATGACATTGAAAGAATGGAATCCTTTGAAATCCCCGGTATCCAGGTACTCACACACTGCCCTGTAGCCTTCCTCATACTTTGGGGAGGGTGGATAATCCAGACCGACATAGACATCCGTCATCTCCGAATATGTGTTTTCGAGAAGGGATCCCATGAGACGCTTCAGATGCTTTTCCCTGTTCAGCGTGACTATCAGTACAGGGGCATATACCTTGCTCATGTAAATTCCCGCTCTCCCTGTCAGTGATACCTGACTATGCAGTATATGGCCCGGAGCCCGTCCTTAAAGCCGATCTTTTTGCCCTCTTCTCTGGTCCGGGGGGCGTAACTTATGGGAACTTCAGCTATCCTGATCCTGAGATCAGATATCCTGGCAGTGATCTCAGGTTCAAAGCCAAACCGCTCCTCTTTGAGCAGAGGCACCAGTTTCTTAACCACTTTTCTGCTCATGCATTTGTAGCAGGTCTCCATGTCCGTAAGCTTCTGACGGGTAAAGAGGTTTGAGAACACGGTGAGGAAATGATTTGCCGCCACATTCTCCCTGTAGGCCTTCTCATAACGCCTGCCATTCAGGAACCTGGAGCCGTACACCACACAGTTTTTTCCCTCGAATATGGGTTTCACAAGGGCAGCATAATCCGCAGGATCGTACTCATTGTCGGCGTCCTGTATGATCACGGCGTCCCCCGTGGCTGCCGCAAATCCCGTTCTCAGGGCTGCACCCTTGCCGTGATTCTCTTCACAGTAGATGATCCTGTCCACGGTGGGTTCGATCTCCTTAAGGATCTCTGTGGTTCCGTCAGTCGAATGATCGTCCACTATTATGATCTCCATGGGACCGTGATAAGCTGACTTTATCCTGTCCAGGATAACTTTTATATTTTCACGCTCGTTATAGCAGGGTATCACCACGCTGAGTTTCTTTTCGCTGTCCATATCCGCAAAACCTCCGATCCGCGAATCCAAAATAGTACTGTACACGCGCACAGCATAGGTATAATAACACAATTGACAAATATCGTAAACAAAAGTAGGATATCTCACAATGCAGGTTTCATTCAGGAAGGAAAGATGATGAGAAAAAAACTTCTGATACTGGGCGCCACAAGTGAAACCGTAAAAATGGTGGAAAGAGCGGAGAGTATGGGTGCAGAGACCTATGTCGCCGACCCTTTTGAGGACGCCCACGCAAAAAAAGTCTGTTCCCACCCTGTTCTCATGGATTGTTTCGATACGGACGCTGTCTGTCAGCTGGCGGTCTCCGAAGGGATAGACGGCGTATTGCCGGGCTGCGCAGACATCCTAATGGCACCCTACGAAGAGGTGTGCGAAAGACTTTCGCTCCCCTGTTATGTAAATAAAGACATCGTACGGGTCTTCAACAACAAAGCCGGGTTAAAAAGGGCACTTGAAGGGGTATCCCTGCCCACGGTCCCCGAATACAGCCGGGAAGAGGCAGAGTCTGACAGTTTCTCAGGCTATCCCTTATTTGTAAAGCCTGTGGACAACAACAGTTCAAAGGGCATGTATATCGCAGATGACCGGGAGAGCCTTGAGACCGCCATAGAAAAAGCCCGTTCCTTCTCAAGATCAGACACTGTACTGATAGAAGAAGTGATGGACTGCGATGACTTCTACGTGGGTTATTTCCTGCAGGACGGCAACGCAGCGGTAACCTTCACAGGGGACAGATATGTAAATAAAGAGCAAAAGGGGCTTGGCAGCATAACATCCGGCATAGTCTACCCATCGGTCCACACAGATCTTTACTTTGATGCGGTCCATGAAAAAATGCTCAGGCTTTTTGATTCCATAGGTTTCAGAAACGGGATCCTTAACATCCAGGGTTTTGTCAGGGACAATAAGATCATGTTCTACGACCCTGCCCTCAGGATCACCGGAGGACAGGAATACATGCTGTCAAAGCATTTCTACGGGCTGGATATATTAGGAGCCCTTGTAAACCTTGCGCTTTCAGGAAGCATGGGGGACAGCCCCCTGTACACCTTATGTGACCACAGTTTTTCCGGAAGATGCGGCTGCAACCTCACCTTCTCGGTAAGGCCCGGAACCATAGGGCGGATAGAAGGAATGGACTACGCAGCCTGTGATCCCCATGTGCTTAACATCACTCAGGAGCACGGTCCCGGGACAGTCATAGACAGGCCGGGCACCGCCCAGCAGAATTTTGCCAGGATGCATCTCTTTGCAGATTCCAGGGAAGAGATGAAGACAGTCATAAAAGACCTGCAGGAACATGTCATTGCTTATGACGATAAGGGAAATGATATGATGTTAAAGGGGCTTGATCCCGAGAGCATCTGACAGCGAAAGGCACTTATTTACGCCGGTATCAAAGACCGGACATCATGCAGATACAAGACATCACAGAGACAGCGCAAGGGAGGATACGACTTGAAGATCGGTTTTATAGGATACGGAGACGCAGCATCAGGCTTATGCCGGGGCCTTGTTACGGAAGAAGGCGCTGACATAGTCATATACGGAAGAGATCACAAAAAGACTTCCGACAGGGCTGCAGAACTTGGCAACAGCGAAAAATACGCCGTGGTCAAAGAACTGAGGGAGCTTTTGGACGTCTGTGAGGTGGTCTGCGTGACTGTGCCCTGCAGCGCCGATGATGAAGTTTTCTCACAGATCGTCTCCCTGGGGGTCAGAAAAGGCGCCATATACGCCGATATGTGTTCCGCGACTCCCGAGCAGAAAAAGAAAAACGCAAAGGCTGTAGAGGATGCCGGGGGCAGGTTTGCGGATGTATCCATAATGGACGCCGTGAGGAAGATCCTCCACAAGACTCCCCTTCTGGCCAGCGGCAGCGCAGCGGAAGACTTCAGGAAGATCATGACCTCATACAATATGGATGTTTCCACCGCAGGTGATGAACCCGGAAGAGCCGCCCTGGTCAAGTTGTGCAGGAGCATATTCCTGAAAGGCATCATCGCCCTTGCGATCGAAACAGAAGACGTGAGCCGGAACCTCGGGGTGTACGACGAGGTATTTGACTCAATAGCAGTCTCATGGGATACAAATAAGTTCATGGATTATATGCCAAAGCAGATCCGGGGCATGAAGGAACACTGTGTGAGGATGAAAGCAGAGACCGAGGAATGCCTGGAAACTGCAAAAAGCGCCGGTATCCCCGGCTATATGACGGAGGGCACCATCTCCCTTTTGGGCAGTCTCACAGAGGATAAAATGATATGAACAGATTCACCATAATGGATGTCACCATGAGGGACGGCAGTTACGCCGTAAACTTTCAGTTTTCCCTTTCCCAGCAGAGACTGATAACCACCGGCATCGAAGACCTGGGGTTTGAATATATAGAGATTGGGCACGGAATGGGTCTGGGGGCCAGTTCCCCGGAAAACGGCATCGCCCTTCACACGGACGAAGAATACCTGGACACAGCCAGAAAGTCTCTCAAGAAGGCCAAATACGGCACTTTCTGCATTCCGGGAATAGCAAAGCTCGAAGATGTGGAGAAGGCTGCGTCTTACGGCGCAGGGTTCCTCAGATTCGGGACCAATGTCACGGATGTGAAGAATTCTGAGCCCTACATAAAGAAGGCCAGAGATCTGGGGATAATACCCATGGCCAATCTGATGAAATCCTACGCTCTCAAGCCTGAAGAACTGGCAGACAAGGTGGCGGAGGCCGAGAGTTTCGGGGCGGAATGCGTATACATAGTGGATTCCGCAGGATGTATGCTCCCGGATGACATAAAACGCTGTTACGAAGCTATCCGCAAGGTAACCGATGTAAAACTGGGTTTTCACGGGCACGACAACCTGGGGCTGGTTCTCTGGAATTCATTTACTGCCATCGAACAGGGTTTTGAATTCATCGACTGCACACTCCAGGGGATAGGCCGCAGTTCCGGAAACGCCCCTCTGGAAATGATGTGCATAAATGCAAAAAAAATGGGATACGACCTGGATGTGGATCTGATAAAGCTTCTGAATCTGGGGAAGAAATACGTCTACCCTCTCTGCCACAGATATAACAGCATCGACACCATGTGCGGTGTTTCCGGCATGCACACGGGATTTTTGGGTTCCGTCAGGAAAGTCTCCGGAGAATACGGGGTGAACCCCCTCTCCCTGATAGATATGTACTCCGACTACAGCCGGATCAAAATGGATGCGGATAAGCTTGAAGAGATGGCAAAAACCCTGCCCCAGGATGAAGAAAGCCTGGTGATAACTGATTTCAACGGATATTTCGGCCATGGCCAGTATTAAAACGTTGTTATAAAACCCGTGTTTTCTATATTTCCCAAGTCTCTTCCAAAGCCCTTACAGCACGGGTTTCAACCCGGTTTTTGAACTTTCAGAGTGGTGCAATTTATATTTCCCAGATGGGCAGCAGTGTCTGCAAAGGAACTGCCGGAGGATCCGTATATCTCCCGTCCCATGGAAAGGCACAGCAGATCCACCGCCGCTGCCTTTATACCTGAGGAATCTCCCCGGTCCAGGACCTTATTTCCGCAGGTCAGTATCCTGTCCTCCCCGAATCTGTCCCTTATGGTCTTT
>JAILIO010000164.1 GCA_024695225.1 Lachnospiraceae bacterium | reverse complement strand
CCTCCGGCAGGGCGCTGTTCGCTGCCCCTTGCCTTGGCTTCAGCTGCTGCTTTCTCCTCACGTTTCTTTTCCTCAGTCCTGGCTGCCTCCGCAGCTTTTGCGGCGATGGCTGCCTCTTCCTTTTTGCGCTCTTCCTCTTTTATCTTGGCTCTTTCAGCATCCTTTCTCTCCTTCTGCAGTCTGATCCTCTCGTCCAGATCCGCAGTGCCGGAAACCCTTGTGGGTTTGGTCTTGGGGCGTATGAACTGGTGCTGTCCCTGTCCGCCAAAATAAGAAGGTGCATTCTGTCTCCTGCCCTGGGTAAAGGAACCCTGCTGGGCCCTGTTCGCCTGGGAATTGTTGGGATTGGAGACCATTATTATCTTTTTCTTTTTCTGTCCGTTGTCGTTTCCACGGTTTGCAGACCCCTGAGATGCCTTCTGGGGCTGCCTGTTTTTTGCATCCGATCCCTTTCCGGACCGGTCCTTCCCGTTCTTTCCGGACTTGTCCTTTGCAGGATCATCCGACCGGTCATTGTTTTCAGGATCCGCCTGTTTCTTTCCCTCAGAAGGTTTCTCAGCCTTCTTCTGCCCGGCGTCTCCTTTTGCAGTTTCCTGACTGCCTGTGACGGGGTTCTTCCCGGACTCATTGCTGTTCCGTTCCCCTGCCTTCTGAGCATCTTTATCAGGCCTGTCATTCACATTCCTGTTATCACCCTTGTCTCCGGCAGATCCTCCGAACTTTTTCCGCACAAGATCAGCAACATCATCCTCTACGCTGCTGCTGGGGGATTTGACATCCACACCTTTCTCCTTCAAAAAGGACATTATATCGGGGTTGTTCACCCCCAGTTCTTTTCCCAGTGTATAAATTCGTGTTTTTGCCATTACGATCCTCCTGCTCAGTCCGAAAGAAAACCAATAAGCTTTTCCGAAAGACCTTTGTCTTCAATGGATATCACCGATCTCTCCGATTTTCCTATGGCGTGTCCCAGTGTATCCATATCAAAATGTCTGATCAAGGGCACATGCCTGCTTTCGCACATGCCTGTAAATTCCTTAAGGGTACGGTCAGTACAATCCTCAGATACCAGTATGAGCATCGACCGTCCCGCTTTTAACGACCTCTCCGACAGAAAAGCGCCATCTGCCAGTTTGCCGGCTTTCCTGACAATACCCAAAAGCCCAAGTGCCTTTTTTTCATCCATTATCCGGCTCCACAAGGCCGCTGTGATCAGCCTTCACCCTAAATGCTCTTGAAAATGCGCCTTTTTTTATCGCCCGCTCCAAACATGCGGGATCATTGCATACATACGCTCCTCTTCCGGGCATTATGTTCCCGTCGTCGCGCACGACTCTGTTCCCGGACGCCAGAGCATACCTGACAAGTACGTTTTTAGGCATCCTCGTCCTGCATCCTATGCAGGTTCTCTCACTCTCCCTCTTCGTCAGGATCTCCATCATCTGAGGTCCCATAAGCGCTCCCGTCTTCAATGTCAGATCCTTCTTCTGCAGGGTAATCCTCCATGAACTCCTCTTCTTCGTACTCTGCGCCCTCGCCCTCGGCTTCCTCGTAATCCTCGTACCTGAATCCGGGGGTATCCTTGGCCTGTGTTTCTGATTTGATATCTATCTTGTATCCCGTAAGCTTTGCAGCCAGTCTCGCATTCTGTCCTTCTCGCCCTATGGCAAGGGACAGCTGATAATCGGGAACGACAACCTTTGCCGTCTGTTCATCCGGGTCTGCGAAGACCACCACGATCTTTGCCGGAGAAAGGGCGTTCTGTATGAAGTTGCCCGGGTTAGGATCCCAGGGTATCACATCGATCTTTTCTTCCCCAAGTTCTTCAACTATGGCGTTCACTCTGGCTCCGTTCATGCCGACGCACGCTCCCACGGGATCCACATCGGGATTGTTGCTCCAGACGGCGATCTTGGTACGGCTTCCGGGCTCTCTTGCGATCCCTTTGATCACCACTGTCCCATCCTGTATCTCTGTAACTTCTTCCTCGAAAAGTTTTTTCACGAGTTCGGGATGGGTCCTGCTGACCAGGATCTTGGATGAGCGGTTGGCATTTCTCACTTCCAGCACATAGACCTTCATGCGCTTTCCACTGACATAACTCTCGTTTCTGATCATCTCCTTTTCCATCAGGAGAGCTTCTGTCTTTCCCAGATTCACAGCCACATTATGTCCCACATAACGCTGTACGGTACAGTTCACCAGCTGGTGTTCCTTTTCCGAATACTGTGTATAGATGGAGTTCCTCTCTTCTTCCCTTATCTTCTGGAATATCACATTTTTGGCGTTCAGTGTGGCGATACGGCTGAGCCTCTTTGAATCTATGTTCACCTGCACTGTGGCGCCTATCTCTGCATCGGGAGCTATCTTAGATGCTTCCACGGGAGATATCTGGGTCTTCGGATCTGTGATCTCCGACTCCGGTGTCACAACCTTTTCAGCCCAGCATCTGAATTCAAAGGTCTCTCTGTCGATTGCCGCATAGATATTTTCCGCCTTGTCGAAACTGTTTCTGCAAGCAGTGATGAGGGAATTTTCTATGGCGTCCACCATGACGTCAACGCTGATATTCTTTTCCCTCTCAATATCCAGTAAGGCTTGCTTGAGCTCGTTGTTCATTTCCTGTGATCCTCCTCAAAAATCTATCTTAAGCCGCACTGTCTTCACATCTTTTTTTACAATGCTGCTCTGCACCCCGTCGCACTCCACCACAAAGCTGTCTTTATCTGCGGAAATAAGGACTCCTTCAGTCACGCTGTCATCTCCGGTCTTCCCGTAATAGGAGATCTCAACTTCCTCCCCTATGGAATTCTGAAAATGCCTGTCCTTTGTGAGTTTTCTTCCAAGTCCGGGGCTGCTGACTTCCAGCGTATAGGCATCCCCAACGGGATCCTCCCGGTCCAGGATATCCGACAATCTGCGGCTCACATTTTCACAGTCGCCGATGTTGACCCCGCCGTCTTTGTCTATATATGCTCTGAGAAAGTAATCCTTCCCTTCCTTCACATATTCCACATCGTATATCCTGACTCCGAACTCTTCGGCAACAGGCTTCAACAGTTCCTCGGTCTTTTTTTCTATATCAGCTTTCTTTGCCATAATTTCCTTTTCAAAACGAAAGTGAGCTGCGAGAGCTCACTTTCAAGAATCCATACGATAGACACTTTACACCCGAAACCGTTATAATGCAAGCCTTTTTTATATTTTGCCCAAAAAACGGTCCAAAAGTACCGGTCGTCACCCCTGTGCACTGCCCTCTCTGCCGGCACACTATCATTTGTACAGGGAACCTCATCAGCGTCAGACATGGACTGCCCTCTCTGCCGGCTCACTATCATTTGTACAGGGAACCTCATCAGCGTCAGACATGGACTGCCCCCTCTGCCGGCACACTATCACTTGCACGGAGAACCTCATCAGCGTCAGACATGGACCGCCCCCTCTGCCCGCACACTATCACTTGCACGGAGAACCTCATCAGCGTCAGACATCAATTTCCCTCGCTATCCGCACAGGAGCACTGCAAAAAACATAAGGGCACAGCCTGAGTATTCGGGGATTGTCATAACCTCACCCAGTATGACAGCTCCGCCAAAAGTTGCAAAAACCGCCTCCAGACTCATGGCAAGGGAGGCTCCCTCGGGTTCAGCCAGGGCCTGTCCTGCAGTCTGAAGGCCGTAAGCCACGGCGCTTGACATGATCCCCGTGTACAGTATCGGGAGCAGAGCGTCAGCATACGCCCCCGGGGACGCCTTTTCAAATAAAAGCGCCGGTACCCAGGATACAAGGGCAGTCAGCACAAACTCCACCGCCGTTATCATCACGGGATAACCGTTCGGGGATACCAGAGACAATGTCAGTATCTGCAGCGCAAAGAGGAAAGCGCATCCCACCAGAAGAACATCGCCGGCCCCCGGGGACGACAACCCCCCGCCTGTTATCAGGTAAAGGGCCGCAACTGCCAGAAACACAGCGATCCACACCCGTATCCTGACCCTTCTCTTCATAAACAGAACGCTTAACACGGGAACGATCACAATGTAAAGGGCCGTGAGAAAACCTGATTTTCCCGCGGGCACGGTTACCATAGCCACCTGCTGCAGATTTATCGCAGCCCCCATGAACATGCCGGCAATGATCCCGCCTTTTAGGGATATCCTTGCCCTTTCCCTGTCAAATGTGCCCTTATCCATCTGTATGCGGGATGTGATCAATGTGACAAAGACCAGCACCACAGCTCCGAGAGAGGATCTTACGGCGGTAAAAGTAAAAGGGGGAAGAGCTTCTCCCCCCTGTCTCTGTGCCACAAATGCGAACCCCCATATGACAGCTGCTCCCGTGAGCAACAGCATTCCTTTAAGATTTTTACTCATTTTTCGGTCCGTTTATCACCTTGCTCAGGAAAGCTTTGATCCTGGGGTTTGTGCTTTCACTGAAGATATACTCAGGTGTCCCCGATTCCAGTATGGTTCCCCCGTCCATAAAGAGCACCTTGTCGGAAACCTGACGCGCAAAATTCATCTCGTGGGTCACGATCAGCATGGTGATGCCTGTGCCCGCAAGGTCTTTTATGACATTCAGCACCTCTCCTATCATCTCCGGATCCAGAGCTGAAGTGGGCTCGTCGAATAAAAGCACCTCCGGTTCCATGGCAAGAGCCCTGGCTATAGCCACCCTTTGTTTCTGACCTCCGGAAAGCATGGCCGGATACACATCGGCCTTGTCTTCAAGACCCACCTCGCCAAGGAGGCGGATTGCATTCTTCCGGGCCTCCGCTTTCGACTGTTTACGGATCTTTACGGGAGCCCAGATGATGTTCTCCATCACCTTCATGTTGGGAAACAGGTTGAACTGCTGGAACACCATGCCCACATTGGCCCTCAGGAATGCCACATCATTTATCTCGGAATAGTCCTTCCCCCTGTAGGTGATGGTCCCGCTGTCGGGAGTCTCCAGCATGTTAAAGCACCTTAAGAACGTTGATTTTCCGGATCCCGAAGGCCCTATTATGGAGACCACTGACCCTTCCGCCACATCCACATCTATGCCCGAGAGCACATTCAGATCCCCGAAGGATTTTTTAAGTCCTCTCACTGTGATCATGGGAGTTTTGTCATCTTTCATCACGGCGAAGCCTCCCTTCCAGCATCTTTGTAACCTGGCTCAGGCCAAACACCATAACAAGGTAAATCAGGGCACACCCTATGAGCGGCATCATCGCTTCGTAAGTCTGGCTCCTGATGATATCAGCCCCTTTTGTCAGATCCATAAGGCCTATATATCCGGATATGGAAGTCTCCTTCAAGAGGGTTATGGCTTCGTTTGAAAGAGCCGGAATGACTGCCTTCAAAGCCTGGGGAATGATGACATCAAACATCACAAGATTATAGTGAGCCCCCAGGGACAATCCTGCTTCGAACTGTCCCGTGTCCACCGCCATTATGCCGCCCCTGACGATCTCCGCCACATATGCGGCGGAATTGAGGCCGAAAGCGATGATTGCCACCAGGATCTTGTTGTTCACCGTGACAAAGACTATATAATACATGATCAATATCTGTACCATGGTGGGAGTACCCCTCCACAGAG
Source organism: Lachnospiraceae bacterium (assembly GCA_024695225.1). Taxonomy (GTDB): domain Bacteria; phylum Bacillota; class Clostridia; order Lachnospirales; family Lachnospiraceae; genus JAEELB01. The sequence continues at coordinate 10,085 of JAILIO010000164.1, read as the reverse complement.
TCAGATATATATGACATATTGCATTCAGTATCTTAAGCTTGCCGGTCTTGTCGTGAAAAGACCTGATGACCGCCACCACAAATCCGATGATCAGCCCCAGTATCAGCGCAAAAAACGCGATCACAATGGTATTTCCCAGACCTCGAAGCAGGTAAACATATCTGTCATTTTCCAGAAAATTCTGGGAAAACTTATCCGCAAATGACATATCAGTTTTTCCTTACTATTATCATCTGTTTTGTAGTGGTATATGTGTCGGTGAAATCGATGTTCTTGAGCCTGTCCTCGGTGACTGTCATCCCTGCAGCGCCGAAATCGGACTTGCCGGATGAGACAGCGGTGATTATGGCGTCAAATTCCATGTCTTCCACCTGAAGTTCATAGCCCAGCCTGTCACAGATAGCCTTTGCAAGGTCCACATCGATACCCTTTATCTCTTCGCCCTCATAGTATTCATAGGGTTCAAATGCGGCGTTGGTGGCCATCTTCAGCATACCCTTGGAGTACTGTGTCCCCTCGGGCGTGGTATAGGGGCTCTTCCCCACGGTGTCATCCCCGATATAGTTGTCTATTATGCTCTGGAGTGTACCGTCAGCCTTCAGCTCGGAGATCGCGGAATTGAACTGGGCTGTCAGATCAGAGCCTTTGGCTATACAGATCGCATACTGCTCATCTGAAAATGCCTCGTCGAGCACCTTAAGATCATCATTCTTCTCCACGAATTTGAGGGCGGGCTGCTCATCGATAATAACCGCGTCGATCCTGCCCTGCTTAAGGGCCTGTACCGCGTCGGCGCCCTTATTGTAACGCTCTACTGTCGTTCCGGAGCCATCTTTCTCATAATCGGAGATATAGATATCTCCGGTGGTCCCCAGCTGTACGCCCACTATCTTTCCTTTGAGATCATCCACTGAATTCACGGTGTTTGGGGCCACAGAAGAGCCGCACCCTGTGAGAAGCGCAAATGAAAGCACCGCTGCCGCGGCAGATACAAATAACTTTCTCATGATATATCCTCCCTTCAAAAACAAAAACTAACTACGGAATATACCACAAATATCGGGATAATAAAAGCAGGGTTGACAAAAAAACCTGTGCGTGTTGTAATTTTCTTGTTCTTTCTTTCAGCTTTATGTGCTGATCGGGCTTTTCAGCCATTCTCCGGACATCAGGGCTTTCACCTGTCCGCTCTCAAATGTTTGGAGGGATATCTATGTATAGTTTTGTGTCTTCCGGGGCGGTGGACGGACTGCGCAGTTTTATGGTGAAGGTGGAGGTTGACGCCGGAAACGGTCTGCCCTGCTTTCAGATGGTGGGACTTTTGTCCAGCGAAGTCCGCGAATCCTCGGACCGGGTCCGTGTGGCCATAAAAAATGCCGGTATCCATATGCCTGCATCCAGTATCAATATAAACCTCTCCCCCGCCGATGTGAGAAAGGCCGGCACCCTCTTCGATCTGCCCATAGCCATCGGGGTTATGGCTTCCCTGGGACATATCCCCCAGAAAGCCCTGGAAGGCATCATGATAGCCGGTGAACTGGGGCTTGACGGTTCTGTAAAGCCTGTGAGGGGAGTTATGCCCATAGTGAGATGCGCAAAGGAAAATGGTTTCAAAAAATGTATCGTCCCTTTGGAAAATGCCGGGGAAGGCGCAGTGTCAGGGGGAATAGAAGTACTGGGCGCCACCTCTTTAATACAGGTCTATGAATATCTCACGGGAAATGACAAAGGACATTCCCTTTCTCCCTGCCGGGTGGATGCCGGAGAGCTCTTCAGAACAGCTTCATCGGAGATCAAAGAGGATTTCAGCGAAATAAGCGGTCAAACCGCTGTTAAACGCGCGGCCGAAGTCGCTGCAGCAGGTTTCCACAACCTGCTCCTGATAGGACCCCCGGGTTCCGGAAAGACCATGGTGGCAAAAAGGATCCCCGGTATACTGCCGCCCCTTTCCATGGAGGAGAGCCTGGAAGTCACAGAGATATATTCCGTTGCGGGACTGCTCCCCAAAGGAATGCCACTGATCACCAAAAGACCTTTTCTCTCCCCTCACCACACCATATCTGAACAGGCGCTGGCGGGTGGAGGCAGAGTCCCCCACCCCGGGGTTGTCTCACTGTCCCACAGGGGAGTGCTGTTTTTGGACGAGCTGCCGGAATTCAACAGGTCCACACTGGATATACTCAGGCAGCCAATCGAAGACCGGGAGGTCCATATTTCCAGAAGCGCAGGGAATTACACCTACCCCTCTGATTTTATGCTGGTATGCGCCATGAACCCCTGCAAATGCGGTTATTTCCCGGACAGGAGCAAATGCAGATGCACTGAGGCGGATGTGAGGCATTATCTCTCCAAAGTTTCAGGCCCCCTGCTGGACAGGATCGATATCTATGCGGAAGCTCCCAAAGTGGAGATATCTGACCTTTCAGCCGGGGGCAGAAACGAAAGCAGCGAAGAGATCAGAAAAAGAGTGCTTCTCGCAAGGGAGAGACAATCTCTCAGGTTTAAGGGCACTTCCTTAAGGTTCAATTCCGACATGGGCCCCGGGGATGTAAATAAATACTGCCCCATGGGAAAGTCTGAGAAACTATTCATGCGGGATGTGTTCTCGGGGATGGATCTCTCCGCCAGAGCCTACCACCGGATCCTCAAGGTAGCCCGTACCATTGCGGATCTGGACTCCTCCGAGGAATTGAGAGAAGAACATTTAGCAGAAGCCGTATGCTACAGGATGAACGATCTCAGATACAGGATATAGCCAGTTTCGATCCGAAAAAATATGCGATCTAAGTTACATTTCCGCTACAGGCAGATCGTTCTGTGGATACAGGCTGTTTCTATCCGTAGATATATGCGGTCTCAGTTAAACTTCCGCTACAGGCAGATCGTTCTGTGGATACAGGCTGTTTCGATACGTAAATATAAACGATCCGGTCTGACAGACCGGATCAGGTTCAGATAAAAGGAGGGACCTATGTACAACGATGATGACAGAAATGAGGAACATAAATACATAAACTGGTTTGTACACACAGACAAGCTCAGAAATGAAGGAATACTCCGCATGATAAGGCACGCAGGCAGTCCCGGTGACGCCTATAGAATGGACATAAAAGAAAAAAAACAGGCCTTTCCCAACATGACGCCCTCTGAGGAAAAAGCCCTGAAAGAGGCAGCAAACGGACCGGATCCCGATTCCCTCTGGGAGCCTGTAGTGTCTTCCGGAATGAAGTTCGTATCGGTCCTGGACCCTGATTATCCAAAAAGGCTTCTGGCCATAAGCAGCCCGCCCATATGTCTGTACTACTACGGAAAACTTCCAAGTGACAGCGCCCCCGCAGTTGCAATAGTGGGAGCCAGGGCCTGCTCTTCCTACGGGAAACTGGTGGCATCCGAGTTTGGCAGACAGCTTGGGGAGCAGAAGATACAGGTCATCAGCGGTATGGCGGCAGGCATTGACTCCATATCACAAAATGCCGCAGTGGATGCAGGAGGATACAGCGCAGGAGTTCTGGGATGCGGCTGCGACATCTGCTACCCAAAAGAAAACCGAAGGCTTTATGAAAAACTTAAGGAGACAGGGGCCGTGATATCCGAAAGATATCCTTCAGCCCAGCCACTGAAACAGTTCTTTCCCGCAAGGAACCGGATCATCAGCGGGCTTTCGCAGGCAGTCCTGGTGGTCGAGGCAAGGGTGAGGTCCGGTTCCCTGATCACAGCAGACATGGCCCTGGAACAGGGTCGGGATGTTTACGCAGTCCCCGGCAGGGTAAATGAAAACCTGTCTGCGGGCTGCAACAGGCTCATAAAGCAGGGGGCGGGAATGGCGATCACCCCACGGGAATTTGTGGAGGATCTTTTATGTGAAAACTATATCGAAGAAGATCTTTCCAAAGAGTCTCATCAAGGGAAATCTGTGCTGGAGATAAAAAGACCCCGGGGACTGGACGAGGGAGAATCCATCATATGGGATGCCCTCACCACAGACCCCAGGTCCGTAGATCAGATATATAACGATATCTCAAACCGCCTTGTCATATCCCTGCCGGGACTGATACAGGTGCTTCTCAGAATGTGCCTGAAGGGAGCCGCAAAACAGATATCAGCAACCTATTTTACAAAATGACAATTTTTCCGGGAAATGCGGCGGTCCGTTTCACAGAGCTTTTACGAATTCCCTTCCAAACTCTGTGCAGGAATCCAGAGCCGCCTGATCCGGAGCCCACATCACTCTGATGCCGTCATTTACTACATCAAAGCCGGCTTCTTTCAAGAAACCTGTCACCACCTTACAGCCTTCACCGCTCCATCCGTATGAACCGAAGGCTGCAGCCTTCTTTTTCTTGAACTTAAGGCCCTTTGCCATATCCAGAAGACCGGCTATGGCATAGGACACGGTGTTGTTTATGGTGGGAGATCCTACCACTATTGCCTTTGAACGGAAGATCTCCGTGAGGATATCATTTTTGTCGGCTACGGAAGCATCCATGACTTTTACTGTGGTTCCGGGGGATGCCTCCCCTATTCCCTCGGATATGCACTCTGCCATCCTTCTGGTGGAATTCCACATGGTGTCATATATCACTGTGATCCTGTCCTCCTGATAGGCATCTGCCCATTCAAGGTATTTATTTACGATCTGCTGGGGATCCTTTCTCCATATAAGACCGTGGCTGGGGGCGATGATGGAGAGCGGCAGGTTCATTCCCAGGATGGCTTTTATCTTGGCGGTCACCATGGGAGAATATGTATTCAGGATATTTGCATAGTACTTCATAGCCTCGTAGTAGAGCTCACTCTCATCGGCAGTATCCGCATACAGTTCGTTTGCCGCCAGATGCTGTCCGAATCCATCGTTTGAGAAAAGGATACCGCCGTCAGCGTTCAGATATGTGAACATGGTATCCGGCCAATGAAGCATGGGAGCTTCGATGAAGGTCAGGACAACGCCGTCTCCGAGATCAAGAGTGTCTCCGGTCTTCACCACATGGAAATTCAGATCCAGATGATACTCTCCCCTTATGATCTTCTCTCCGTTTGCGGTGCAGTACACGGGCACATCCGGTATCTTTTTCATAAGTTCCGGAAGTGATCCGCTGTGATCCGGCTCATTGTGGTTCATTATGACATAGTCTATCTTGTCAAGCCCCGGTGAAACTTGCAGATTGTCCACAAATTCCTTTCTGTAAGGTCCCCACACAGTATCCAGAAGGGCTGTCTTCTCTCCCTTTACCAGATAGGAATTGTAAGATGATCCTCTGTGGGTCGAGAGCTCATGTCCGTGGAATGTCTTGAGTTCCCAGTCTATCTTTCCTGTCCATTCAACATGTTCTGTCATTTTTTTTCCCATATGTCTCTCCTTTGTCAGTTTTTCTCTGTTTTGAAAACCAATGGTATATCAGGTTTCAGAGGGAGCTTCCACGAATTCCGGCGCGGAAGAACCAAATCCCATCTTCGTCAGGGCATCCGTATCCATCACATGACGGTTATCCATAGTCTTCATAACGTCTAATATCTCTATGTCTTCATACCCTCTGCTGCCCAGGTCCATGATGGTATTGTCCCTGAATGTGAGCAGCATGGGACGAAGAACATCGTCCGTATTTTCACTGAGGACCAGCGCCTTGTCTCCTGTAGACAATTCCACAGACACTCCGGGAGACAGAATGTTCACGCTGTCGATAAGGGCCTGGACCGCATCCTTGGGAAAGATCTCGGGATCTGCCATAAGAGCTTTGATAGCCGCAACCTCCGAAGCAGGTTCCCCTGCCGCATGCATGGCGGTCATCTTGTCAAAGAAATTGGCCACTATGAGGATCCTGCCCCCAAGAGTCATCTTGGGATTTGGAACGATCTTTCCTCTGTGGGCCTGGGTACATATCCTCTTGATAGCCGGCTGGCTGGTGTACATGGACTCTATCAGGTCAAAGCCTCTGGTCATATATGACTCAGGTATCTCCTCCCCTATGTCAGGCAGGGACTTTTTGGCTATAAGCTTTCCCAGTTCATGGACTATTGACGCAGTCACCACATCATTCTGTTCAGACGGAAGGATATTCATCCTGTGTCCTATCATGGCGCACAGCATGGATGTGTTCAGGGTGTGCCTGAATATGGCATCCTCCTTACTCCGAAGGTCCTGATTGAAATTGATCTTATCCTCTAAATGACCGTAATTCTTTATTATGCTGGCCACTATGACGGGCATTTTGGAAGGCTTGCTGTTATTGAGCATATATTCAAGCTCATCCTTGATGGAAAAGACCGTCATGGTCTGGAATCTCTCGAAATCGATATCTGCCTGGGTCATAGGCGGCACAGGCTCTGCGGGTTCCAGAATAAACATTCCCATGAGGCCGAAATTCCTTATACTCATGATCGCGACTTCGTTCAGCCTTGAATTCCTGTCGTAAAGAAGAACGCCATTCTTTGAATATACGGGTCTTGCAAGCCTCATGCCAGATTTGAGATCATCAATCTTTACAAATTTCAATTTTTATCCTCCCTTGCAAGAACGAAACCACAAGTTATTTTACTATAAAGTACAGTGAAAACGCAATACCATTTACGGCACGAATGCAGGAAGATGTCTTATGAGTTCAGCCACGGGCAGTCCCACCACATTGTCATAATTTCCCTTTATCTCTTTTATCAGGAAAGTGCCCATGCCCTGTATTCCGTAGGCGCCGGCCTTGTCCAAAGGCTCTCCTGTGGAAATATACCACCGGATCATCTCCTCCGTGTTTTCATACATCTCCACCTCAGTACACACGGAGAATGTGTCCTGCAGGATCTTTCCATTGTCTTCCTTTTTCGCAAGTGTCACCCCGGTATAAACCTGGTGGATCTGCCCGGACAGTCCGGTGAGCATCCGGAATGCATCCTCCCGGTCAGCGGGTTTACCGAGAATACTGCCGTTCAACGAGACCACTGTATCAGCCCCTATCACCACAGCTCCGGGATGGCTTTCCAGCCCTTTTAAAGCTTTCCTCCGGGACAATTCCCTTACAGCCTCCCCCGGATCTTTGACATCCACATTTTCATCCACATCGGAGGGGTCGATCAGATATCTGATCCCGGTGCGATCCATCAATTCCTTCCTTCTGGGTGATGCGGAAGCCAAAACCACTTCATACCCCGTATATATCACAGATGTCATTATATTGTCCTCAGGCCTGCACTACGGCCAATATCACAAATCCCAATACGGTTACAAGTGTTATTACAGACAGTGATGAAGATACATAATTTCTCTGTTCTTCATCGTCGGCAAATACGGGAAGCACATAGGGCGGAGGCAGTATGAACATCATATTCATAGCCATCTTAAGCCCCTCTCCCATGGAAAACGCATCAACCACAAAACCGGCAGCGATGCGAAGCACTATCATTATCAGTATCCTTGAAAAGGTTGTCTTCAGAACCCCTGCCCAGGGGATATTGTCCAGCACCAGGTCGTAGCCCACAGATATGAGTATTATGCCCGCTGTGGGATTGCTGATAAATGAAGTGCAGGCGTCGATAACGCTGCTGATGCCTGAGGGGATAAGGGCTTCATATATCCCGGTGGCGCCCAGGAGGACACCTGCGATTATGGCTATTATGGTGGGAGATTTGATCATCTCAGAAAACAGATTCCCATAATCGGTCTTTTCATTGTTCTCCCTTCCCAAAAGCATTTTATAAAGGGTGAAAACGAACAGGACCTGTCCCAGATCCACACATGCAAAATCAGAGATATTTTCCGGTCCGTAGAGAAGGGCAAAAAGGGAATATCCCAGCATTCCGGCTTCAAACCCGGTAGTCAGGAAGGGAAGGAACGGTGATGTCTTAAGGAAGGAGTTCATCGCCTTTCCAAGTCCCCAGGCCAGAACACACACAAGGAACATCATGACTGCAACGATCACATTGTCCATGGAATAATGCATGGTGGCAAAGGCGTTCAGCATCACAGCCGGCAGACAGATATTGACCGCCACATTTTTAAGGGCGTTTACCCCGTCTCTGCTTATCAGTTCCTTCCTTCTGCAGACCACCCCCGCTCCCAGCATGATAAGCACAGGCAGTACGGTATTCACAACTTCGATCACAGGATTCATATCGTCCCTCCCAAAATAAGCTATGCTTGTTTTTCGATCATAACATATAAGAAATAATATTCATAACAGCAGTTCTTCAAAGACCAGGTTGCTCACATCTACGCCGTAATCGGTGAGGAATAACCTGCCTTCCCCCTCTGAGAGCACACCTGACTGTATCAGGTCATCGATCTTCCTGCCGTATATATCCCTGAGGCTTTTGCCAAACCGTCTCCTGAAAACCTCTTCATCTATCCCGCGGGTCATCCTGAGTCCCAGGAACATGGTCTCGGAAATTATATCCTTATTTTCAAGCTTCTCTACTTCCTCAGAGTACATGTTATCCGGAAAAAGTAAAAGACCGTTATGTTCCGTATCTGCAGCCTCGCACGCAAAAGACAGATGCTCTGTATATTTCCCATAAACCCCCATATCCGAAGGGTTTTTCCAGCGCACATCACCCATACAGGAAGATGCTCCAAGGCCGAGCCCCAAGTAATCTCCCCTTTCCCAGTACGTGATATTATGCCTGCATTCGAATCCCGGCTTTGAAAAATTTGAGATCTCATACTGCTCAAACCCGGACTCCTTCAATATCCGGCAGTTATCCCGGTATATCCTCCGGTCCTCGTCCTCATCGGGAAATGTGAAGCTATCCCTTTGTTCATATAAGGGAGTCCCCTCTTCCAATATCAGGCTGTAGGACGAAATATGCCGGAGATCCAGTTTGATGACCCTTTCCAGGGTATCCATATATGTTTTGTGATCAGTATCCGGAAGATCCTGCATGATATCCGCATTTATGTTGGATATGCCTGCATTCCGCAATATGTCCAGGGTCTCAAGGAAATCCCTGTGATCGTGTATCCTGCCGATCCTTTTAAGCACACTGTCATCTGCACTCTGCAGGCCTATGCTCACGCGGTTTATCCCGGATCTGACATAGACTTGCGCCTTCATCTGCCCTTCCCTTCCCTTGAGAGTGCCGGGATTGACCTCCATGGAGATCTCGGGATCATCAGTGAGCAGCGGAGCAAGTTTACATAATATTTCTTCTATTAAAGTCTCTGAAACAATGGATGGAGTCCCTCCACCTATATATATCGTGTTTACATAATAATTTGATATATCAAGATAACATACTGCCGCGGAAATCTCCCGGATAAGGTTTTCCCCGTATTCCGCCATCATGGCAGCAGTCCCCGGAAATGACAGAAAGTCGCAGTACAGGCACTTCTTTACGCAAAAAGGTATGTGGACATACACAGATACCGGTTTTCTTTCAGTCTTCATCCAGTTTCAGCACGCTCATAAAAGCACTCTGTGGGACGGTGACTGTACCGATCTGGCGCATCCTCTTCTTGCCTTCCTTCTGTTTTTCCAGCAATTTCTTCTTTCTGGAAACATCTCCGCCGTAACACTTGGCCAGAACATCCTTTCTCAGCGCCTTTACAGTCTCTCTGGCGATGATCCTGCCGCCGGCCGCAGCCTGTATGGGGATCTCGAAGAGATGTCTCGGGATCTCTCCCTTCAGTTTTTCACACATCTTCCTGCCCCGCTCGTATGCGGAACCCTCGAAGACGATAAAGGACAGGGCATCCACCTGCTCATGATTTATCAGGATATCCAGTTTCAGCATCTTTGAGCGCTCGTAGCCTTTGAGCTCGTACTCAAAGGAAGCATAGCCTCTGGACCTGGACTTCAGGGCATCAAAAAAATCATATATGATCTCATTTAAAGGAAGATCGTATTTGAGCAATGCCCGCCCTCCGGCGAGGTAATCGGTGGCGACATATACGCCGCGCCTTTCCTGGCACAGCTGCATTATGGCACCTATATATTCCGTGGTCACCATGATCTCGGCTGATACCACCGGTTCCTCTATATGGTCTATGGAGGAAGGATCCGGAAGGTTTGAAGGATTTGTGAGTTCCATCATGGTTCCGTCTGTCAGATAGATGTGATATACGACTCCGGGAGCCGTAGTCACAAGATCCAGATCGTATTCCC
>JAILIO010000089.1 GCA_024695225.1 Lachnospiraceae bacterium | reverse complement strand
CACATAGTCTGGCTCTCTTGACAAGCATAAATAAGCTAATTCCATATTCCCTGCAAGTCATGATCATAGCTCTTGAAATTGCCTTTCTCTTATAACCAAGTTCACGATATGCATCTTCCTTTGGAAACAGAAATGCACCACTAATAGCCGTTGCAAGATTTTCTTCATCTTTATCAGACAAATCCTCCGGCCACTCGAACACAAAATGAGCAACCTCATGAACAATTTTTCTATCATTTTCTTGTTTAATTCAAAAATCACAAAAAGTATTCCAAAAAAATCCCGCCGGAACCTATAGATCCGGCGGGACATACCATCACGGTTTTTCCAAATGTCTGCAGAAACCAAATACACAGACTCCAAAAAACTTTTTCTATTCAGTTTTCAAATGTCACAAATCCTTCGCCACAGACCCGGCTTCACTGACCCTTAGTCACTTGACATATTCGTTGGCAACGCCGCCCGGCCCGTAGGTCATCCCGGCGTATATCTGCTTTGTATTGTTCATAACAGGCCCGTCCGTATCGTACTTCTCCACCTGCTTCCAGGTATCTCTCATGCTCGTCACAAGCCTTCTGATCTCCTGGACAGCGGTGCGGTCGCCCTTCTGAGCGTACCTGTTTATCAGTTTTCCGATATAACTGTATATCTGATAAAGATCCTTGGCAGTAGGCACTTCCGGCTGCACGGACTCTATCAGCATGGACACGCACCCGCGCATATGGCGTTCCGCCGATATCCGCTCTTCCCTGTCCTTTTTCTCTATGGCAGCATCAGCATCATCCAGATATGTCAGCAGGATATCGTAGATAATGGTGACCATCTCCGTCTTGTTGGCAGATGCAACCCTTAATTTGAAAGCATTCTTCTGTTCATCTGTCATTTTCTACCGCCTCTCTGTCTCCCAAAAACCACTGCACTTCCCGGCAAATAAATGCCATCTCCTGTAATGCTCATACCGCATCACATACTGTCCTTACTGCGCTATATTTATCCGTAATTCCTATCCGTAATATCAGAACCCATCTGTCTGATCATCGATACTCATTCAAGTTCTGCTTCCAAAGAATATGATAAATCAAGACCTTCCCGGCTGCAGATCACTGCAGGAGCTGCAACACCTCGCTGGGTCTGTCATTGGCCTGAGCCAGCACCGATGTGGCCGCCTGCATCAGGATCTGCTGTGTTGAATGCTCTGTAGTCTCAGTGGCCATATCCGTGTCTTCCAGTGTGGACAGAGCGTTCACCATTGCTTCATGTGTTGCGGAAAGGCTTGATGCCGAGTGCTCCAGCCTGTTCTGCTGGGCGCCCACTGTAGCCCTGGTCTTGGACACATAATCTATTGCATATTTTATATCTTCGATGGCCTTTGAAGCGCCTGCCGCATTGGTCGCTCCGTTGTCATCGTATGTGGACACGTTCACTCCGGCGACTCCCAGTGTAAGGAGAGACATCTTGGGGATCTCTATCTCGATCAGCTGGTCTTTATTTGCGCCGGCCTGGACAGCCATGGGTCCGAGATCTGCAACCTCAAATTCCAGAGTTCCGCTTGTAAAATCAGACCCGAAGGAGAATGTGTACTCGCCTCCGTCGGCAGTGTTTATGGTCAGTGCAGTCTGTACCGTCTTTCTCTCTTTTTCATCGCCACTGTTGCTTGTCACATATTGATTATCTGTTTTTACGACCTTGATGTCCTTCACTTCCGCATCGTATGTTCCGTCACCGTCGGAGTCGTACATCATTGTGACCGTGGTGGAATCCTCATCTATGTCCATGGTGCCGTCCGAATTTGATTTTGTTCCAAGGGAAAACTCGGCTTTATATTTCCCGACCTGAACCTGTGAGTCCACAAACTCAACCTTTGCTGCTTTATTTTCACCGGCAGCGGCAGAATCCTGGGCGGAATTGCTGTTAACGTAAGCATGCTTTCCGAAACGTCCGTCCAAAAGGTGCTCGCCGTTGAAATCCGTATCCTCTGAGATCCTTGTGATCTCTTTCTTCAGCTCTTCTATCTCAGTCTGGCAATAATCCCTGTCTTCCTTTGACAGCGTGTCGTTCGCCGCCTTCACCGCCAGTTCGTTCATCCTCTGGAGCATGTCGTGGATCTCACCCAGCGCGCTGTCCGCGGTGCTGGCCACATCGGACCCCGTGCTGACTGCATCCATGGATGCTGAAAGGCCTCTGATCTGAAGCGCTGTTCTCTTTGCTATTGAAAAGCCCGAGGGCGCATCCTTTGCGGAATTGATCTTCTTTCCTGAGGAAAGCCTCTCCGTGGATGTGGAAACCTTGGCGTTAGCGATGTTGAGGTGTGTGTTTGCTGCCATTGCCTGCGCGTTGTACGATATTCTCATGGATGTCCTCCCTGTATTCCGATACAGATATCTGCCACAGATCCATCTGCGTACCCCTGTATCTTTCCATTTGTCCTGACATCCTTGTCGTAAAACGGCCGTTCCCTGGCCTTAAGCTTTATCATCCGAAGTATCGCCGGTTGTTCACCGTGATCTCTCCGGAATATGTTTTGATTTAAAAACCGCTGTACCTTTTATATCGTCACTTTCCTGCAAAAATTAACCTTCGGTCGATCGCCTCCGGCTGAACCACACACTCCGCCATATGATCCGCATGCCATACGACCTGTCTGCCTTGTGATCCGTCTGCCTTGTGACCCATCTGCCTTGTGACCCGCTAAGATCCACCGGCAGAACTTTATTTTATCCCCGGATCCCGGAGACTGCGGTGAGGAGATTTTTCGCAAGCCTGTAGAGATCTGCAGTGGATGCGTCCCCTGAGGCCTCCGCTCCGGCACCTGTCCCGACGCTTCCCGCTGCAAAAGCACTGCTTCCCGTTGCCGATGCGCTGTTTCCTACTGCCGATGCGACGCTTCCCGCTGCAAAAGCGCTGTTTCCTACTGCCGATGCGACGCTTCCCGCTGCAACAGCGCTGCTTCCCGCTTTCCTCGAAGCTTCCTTCTCCTCTGCGGCCTTCATGTCAAATCTCCCGGCATCCAAAGTATCCGCGCCAATCACCTCTATACTGCCTTCAAAGTCTTCCAGAATGCGGTCTTTCATGGACTCCAGCATTTCCTTCATCCCTTCACCCGTGCAGACCACATATCCCGAGACTTCATTTCCCGTAAGCGTAAATGAGGACGACACTGCCATGCCTTCTCCCGGCTCCATTGAAGCGTACACTCTCCCCTTCACATCGCCGTGTATCAGTTTCACATTGACGCTTGTGAGATTCCCGTTGAGTTCCACCGGAACCTCATAATCTTCTTCCCTGGACAGCTGCCTTATGACCGACACCTGTCTCCGTGCGGCTTTCAGAGCCTGTATGTCCAGATAGGTTATCCCTTCATCTGAGGAAAGCCTCTCATCCAGCGCCTCCTCAAGTTCACTGCACATTCTGTCAGTGGCTTCTGCCGCCTCTTCAGGTCCCGTGAAAGCGGAAATGATCCCCTCAGTGTCGGGAGCCTTTCCACCCCCTTCACCCACTGCCTTCTTCAAATATCCGCCCCTTTCGGTCCTGAGGGACTTCAATGCCTGGGCACCGTAAATAGTGGTCCTGCCGCCGAAGGCTGAAAGCTCTCTGGCAAAAACCTCTTCCATCGCGCTCTCTGTGAGGACAGTCCTCATATCGGTTATCATTTTCTCTTCATAAGCCCCGGATGCGGCATCCCGTCCGGTGTCCCCGCCGTCGGTTTCAGCCGCCCGCTGTGCCACCCTGTCAAGAGCTGCATTTTCCATTTTTTCTTCATCAAGCTTAAGGCCTGACAGATCGCCCTGAATACCCCGGGAGTTCCTTCCGGAGCCCTCTGCCACATTTCTGTTGCCGGCCCCTCTGCCTGTGCTGTACCCATTACCGTTTCCGGATCCGCTTCCGTTTCCTGCACCGTTTCCTGCGTTGCCTCCATTTCCACCTTCGGCACCAAAGCCACCGGCCCCGGCCCCGATCACCGCGTCCAGAAGGGCGTCCGGAGTCATCCCCTGTATCTGCTCGCTGCCAAGGGCTGCAAGATCCTCAGGTTCAGCCTTTGCCGTGATCTCTTCCGCAACCGCCTTCGTATGGTTCTCTATCTGCTCCATTATGGAGTTCTGTGTTTCGTGGTCACTTCCCCTGTATTCCTCGCCCACAGAGACATCGATGGTATTCTCTGCCTTCAGGGACTTGCTCTCCGTGAAAAGATTCCCCAGGGTCATGTCCCTTCCGGAATTCAGTATCCCGCCCACAGACCTGTCGTCATGCTTTTTGATCTGGTTCAGAAGCCTGAATATGCCGATCAGGCTCTGCTTCTCATTTTCAGAGATGCCTCCCATGATCTCCATCTTGTACACGAATTCCCCGAGGGTATCGTAGGCCTCGTATTCACTGCCGCCTCTGGCGTCCAGCATGTAAATAAGGTCGTTCACGCCTGTATTTACCGTGTCGACCCCCTGCCTCACAAGGTCCAGCGCAGCTGCGGGTGTCAGCTTGTTAACCAGGGCGTTCAGGCTGTCATCCGCCGCCCTCACCCGGTAGACCGATTCTGCCGTGATCTCCTGGGAGTTCCAGCCCAGTATCCTCACCGCGCGGACATTTGCAGTGCTGTTTTCTATCCCCAGATCAGCCAGTATATCATCCACATTTGAGAAAGCCTTGGTCATGGAGTCCCCCAGGTCTGTCCTCACCTGAGTGCCCACAGCTTCGTAGGTCATGTCCATCCTGGCAAAGGTCTCTGTCATGGTTACGGCCTGAGTCCTGACTTCCGACACCGTCATAAAATCTGCCATACGGAGGCTGCCGTCTTCCCCGGTCACGCCAACGCCTGCAAGGAATGCCGGGGCACTCCTGATATTGTCCATGGCTTCCAGTGTCTCGTTGAATATCCTGTCCTTCTCGACAGCTTCCTCCCCGTCTGAACCCCAGAGGGATGTGAGCCTCGCGCTCTCCGCTTTCTCCAGGGCATCTGCCAGGGCTTCCATATCAGATGTATCAATTGAGAATCCACTCTTTGCCAGGATAAGGTTTGCCTCGGTCGACATCTTCGCCCTGACTCTGGCCAGCACCGCTTCGTTGTGCAGAAGGTCATCCGCCTTCATCGCCGCATTCCTGGTGTCTGTGAGGTCACCCTTCACCCCGGGCAGCCCGTCTGAAATGGCTGACACAGCCGCATCAGCCGCCGTGCTGAGGTCTGAGGGAAGCTTTGTTGTCCTTATTTTCACATAATCGATTATGCTGCTGTCGGTGAGGGGAACGCCGTAAGACACCATTTCCTTGGCGTAACTCAGAGTCTCCTCATAGGTGGCGTTCCGGAAATTCTCACCACCCGCGCTCTTCACGGCCTTTTCGATGTCGTCCTCGAGACCTGCCCCCTCTATGTCTTCATCCACAGGCCTGGCAGCATTGCCGCTGTTTTCTGCCATGTAAATGCCTTCTATTGTGGGACCTGTGCCATCCAGCACCATGGCCGCAGTCTCCCCGGCGGTCAGCGGTCTCAGGGACTGCGCCATATCCACCGCCTTTGCGGCATCCTTCACATTTTCCTCGGTCACGGGCACATCGTATTTCTCCGCCGCCCTGATTATGGCCTGGGCTGCAGCCTGGGATCCCGCAATCTCCTCAACTTCCTCAGCGGACAGATCGGAATTGAAGCCTGCCACGCAGGTGCCGCCCTTCAGCACCGCGGCCTTTATGGCTCCGAGAACGCCTTCGCCGGTGACAGGTTCGATA
>JAILIO010000068.1 GCA_024695225.1 Lachnospiraceae bacterium | reverse complement strand
GGCATAGTCATGAAAAACGGAGCTGCCATCTATCCCGAGGTCGACGCTGCCGGCCGGGAGGAGGGAAGCGTGATAACCGACGAGGATAATGACCACGACGCACTTGTGAAATTCCTCATATGATAATGACCACGGTGCACTTGTAAAATTTCTTATATGATTTATTACTGTCACTATGTGAGCAGATACTGCCCCAAATGTCTCGGCTTTGACAGTTCCAAGAAGCAAAAATGCCGCTGACCCTTATAAATTAAGGGTTACGGCATTTTTTTGATACATGGGTTGATGTAGCGTCGAAGTTATTATTTATTCATTGCAGTCGTTTCACGCATTTCTCATGCAATAAAGTTATCTATAGTCTTTGCGGTCGTTTCGCGCATTTCTCATGCAGTACCCGTCTCTGCATCTGTTAATAAGTTAAATAATACATGAAGATCATCAGTGACGGCTGTTCGCAAGTACCGTCATGGTCAGGAATTTGATTTCTCCGCGCTCTCCCTGCTGAGAAAATCTTCATAAGACTTCTTGAGACCGTCCCTTAACTCGGTTTTGTATTTCCACCCGAGTTTCTCAGCCTTGCTGACATCCAAAAGCTTACGCGGCGTGCCGTTTGGCTTTGAGGTATCCCAGTTTATGACGCCTTCATACCCCACGACTTCCGCCACGAGTACAGCCAGATCCTTTATGGTGACTTCCTTTCCGGTCCCGGCGTTCACCGTCTCCTCACCGCTGTAATTATTCATAAGGTAAACACACAGATCCGCCAGATCGTCCACATACAGGAACTCCCTCAGCGGGGACCCGTCTCCCCAGCATGTGACCTCCGAAAGCCCCTGAACCTTGGCTTCGTGGAATCTGCGGATGAAGGCCGGCACCACATGGCTTCTGACCGGGTCGTAATTGTCCCCGGGGCCGTACAGATTTGTGGGCATCACGGAAATAAAGTCCGCCTTGTGCTGCCTCACCAGATATGAGCAGTACCTGAGCCCGGAGATCTTCGCCAGGGCATAGGCCTCATTTGTCTGCTCCAGAGAACTTGTGAGCAGGCAGTCCTCCTTCATTGGCTGGGGAGCCAGCCTGGGATAAATACAGGAAGACCCCAGAAACTCAAATTTCTTTACATTATTAATGAATGCTGAATGTATGACATTCATTTCCAATGTCATGTTTTCGTACATAAAATCTGCGGGATAAAGGCTGTTTGCCATGATACCGCCCACTCGGGCAGCCGCCAGAAACACATATTCCGGCTTTTCTTCGGCAAAAAACTTCTCCACCTGGTCCTGCCTGGTGAGATCCACTTCAGAATGGGTGGCTGTGAAGATATTCTCATAGCCCTGATTTTTCAGTGCCCGTACGATGGCGCCGCCCACCATTCCGCGGTGTCCGGCCACATAGATCCTGGAATTCCTGTCCATACCCATATCCACCTTCCTTCAGATCACGAAATCTGCTCTTTTTCTCTCTTCAGATCGTATTCTGTCATGATGCGAACCAGGTCCTCGAAGGATGTGCTGACGGGATCCCACTTGAGTTCTTCCTTTGCCTTTGTGGGGTCGCCCAGCAGGTTCACCACATCAGTAGGCCTGTAGAAATCAGGACTCACCTCCACCAGGACTTTCCCGGTCTTCTTGTCGATACCCTTTTCTTCAACACCCTCACCCTTGAATTCCAGCTCTATCCCCACATTTTTGAATGCGAGCTGGCAGAACTCACGGACCGTGTGCTGCTCTCCCGTGGCAATGACGAAGTCGTCCGGCTTGTCGTTCTGAAGGATCAGCCACATGCACTTGACGTAATCCTTGGCGTATCCCCAGTCCCTGCCGGATGAAAGATTTCCAAGATAAAGCTTGTCCTGCTTTCCAAGGCTGATGCGGGCCGCCGCCAGAGTGATCTTCCTGGTGACAAAAGTCTCTCCCCGTCTTTCAGACTCATGATTAAAGAGTATTCCCGAGCAGCAGAACATATTGTAGGCTTCCCGGTACTCTTTTATTATCCAATACCCGTACAGCTTAGCGACAGCGTAGGGGCTGAAGGGGTGGAAGGGGGTCTTCTCATTCTGGGGAACAGCCTCCACCTTGCCGTACAGTTCAGATGTGGAAGCCTGGTATATCCGGCAGGTATCCGCAAGTCCCAGCTGCCTCACAGCCTCAAGTATGCGGAGAACGCCCACCGCATCGGCATCCGCGGTGAATTCCGGAACATCGAAGGAAACCTGCACATGGGACTGGGCCGCCAGATTGTATATCTCATCGGGCCTAACCTTCCCGATCACACCAATGATACTGAGGGAATCGGTCATATCTCCGTAGTGCAGATGGAAATTAGGGTCCTTTTCAATATGATCGATCCGCTCCCTGTACTCGGTGGAGGAACGTCTGATCAGTCCATGAACCTCATACCCCTTCTCAAGCAGAAATTCTGCAAGAAAAGAACCGTCCTGTCCCGTAACCCCGGTAATAAGCGCTTTTTTCATGAAAATCCTCCGAATTCCGGGCGAATGAAACCCAAAGCCACATCCGTCCCTCTTTCACTAACACTTTTTTGTAAATGATGGCCATCTCCGGACATCATCTTCTTGTCCGGGTGATTATACCACATGTTGTGTAACTATGCGAAAAAAATCCCATGATCACACATATTTGTTGAGAAAGTTCTCCTCTTCTGCGCCCAGATTACGGATGGGATTATAGACAGCATATTGTCTCATAGTCATCCTGGCCTGCCGCATCCTTTCCGCAAGATCCTGGCCATGATCCTCAGGCTTAAGACTGTCCACTTCCTTCATAAGCTGGTCCACCTGGAACTTCATGGTCATCATGCTTTTAGCCATGTTGCGCATGATCTCTATGACATAATTATGATTTTCCTGAACAAATTCTCCCATATCCACATCGGAAATACGCAGGATCGCAAGGTCTGAATAAGCGATCACAGTGTATATGGAAGGCTGTTTGAGCAGCAGTCCGAATTCTCCGAAACAGGATCCTTTTCCGATCACTCCAA
This sequence comes from Lachnospiraceae bacterium, assembly GCA_024695225.1. GTDB lineage: Bacteria > Bacillota > Clostridia > Lachnospirales > Lachnospiraceae > JAEELB01. The sequence continues at coordinate 3,150 of JAILIO010000068.1, read as the reverse complement.
GCAGATTCTCGTAAGGAGTCCCATATCCTACATATAATTCGGCATGTCCCTGGATGATCTTATACATATCGGCGTTGACATCGCCTTCCTTCAACACTATATCTTCCGGAGCATACTTTAGTATTTTCGCAGCTTGCATAATGTTCTCCTTTCACATGTTCTCAGGACACTCCCTGCCAACTGTCCTTATTCTCCGGAACTTCCGGACCATCACTAATGATCAGCTTCTCACTTCTCGCACTTCCAGAATGCGGCAGAGTAGGCCGGCAGGTCCGAGCCGCCGCCGAAATCGTGATCTTTCCCCGTCAGCAGATCCACAGCCATACCGCAGCCGGCGTCAAAATCCGCGTGATAAGGAACCTCATCCGCATTTATTGCCACAAGCACCCTTTCGTGCTCACTCTTAAGTTCAAATATACACTGCCTGTTGGTCAGCACTACACTCCTGAAAGACCCGTACTGCAAGGCCTCAGAGGAGTTAAATGCGCCGATCATGCTCTGTATCATATCTGTGAGCTCATTCCACTCAGGCTTGTCGATGTCAGGTCTGAGCGCGGGATCGCCTTCCTCTTTTCTGCCCTTCACTCCCCACTCACTTCCATAATAGATGGAAGGTATGCCGGGCATTCCAAACATAAGGGCATACAGAAGGGGCAGATGTTTTTCATTATTAAGTATGCTCGCTGCCCTTGTCACGTCATGATTATCCACAAATGACATCAGATGCTTGCCCCTGTACAGGCACCAGGGGTCCGACCCGAACTGCCTTATGAGGGAATGGATTATCTCAAACAGGTTCATGCTGTTCAGGCTCGAATGGAGCCCCTTGTAGCACTCATAGTTCGTAACTGAATGAAGGAGATCATCTCCCAGGAGCATATTGTAATCCCCAAACAGGGTCTCTCCCATAAGGAAGAAGTCCTCTTTCACGGTTGCAGTGAAGCCTCTGAGCCTTCTTATGAAATCCTTATCAAGGCAGTAAGCCACATCCAGTCTGAGCCCGTCTATCCCAAACTCAGACACCCAGCCCTTTATAGAGTCAAATATGTACTGAACCACCTCTTCATTTCTCAGGTTCAGTTTCACCAGCTCATAATGGCCTTCCCAGGGCTCGTAATAAAAGCCATCGTTGTATGCAGTGTTTCCGCCGAAATCAATGTTGAACCAACCGGCGTAGCGGGATGACTGCTTGTTTTCCCTGACATCTGCAAAGGCAAAGAAGTTCCTGCCCACGTGATTGAACACTCCGTCCAGCATGCATCTGATCCCTGCCTCGTTAAGGGCATCGCACACCTCTTTCAGGTCCTCATTATCACCAAGACGGCAATCCACTTTTCTCATATCTCTTGTGTCATATCCATGAGAATCGGATTCGAACAGCGGATTGAACAGCACGCATCCGATGCCGAGCTTCTTCAGATGAGGGATCCAATCCTTCACCCTGAGGATCCGGTGTTCCATATTTCCGTCATTTGCAAAGGGTGCGCCACACATCCCCAAAGGGTAAATCTGGTAGATCACGTTTTCATACGCCCACATGCCTGTCTCCTTCCTGCCCTGAACGGACTGTTGACTGTATTAGTCAGAACACTAACATGGTCAACGATTTTCAATATTATGTAAACTATTTTTCTTAATATTGACACATTTTTTGGAAATTTTCCAGGGAAATCCCCATTTTCCACAGAGTTTTCCACACGACATCTGTGTCAGTTTTATTATTTTTATGTCGATTAGTTGCCTTTTGCTCAAATGATGTCAACTGGCTATTTACCAATTCATGGTTGATAATTTTAAAATCCCGAAGTATTACATCTCGGTCTTTTATGGCATTAGCCGAATACCCCGGCCTGATATAACTCAGGCTACATCTCATATAGAATATAGACTTTTGTTGTGTTTTGGTCTTAAATCCTTTATGAATTCACACTATCAAGGGTATCATTTATCAGATTTGTTTGTGACAGACAATATCTAATGACCCCCATTTTGCAGTAACATGGATTTACCTATATACTATAGTTGCCAAAACAAATGGTACCAACCGGCAATCTTAAGTTTTCAATGTACTATAAGAGGATTATACCAAACAGATGTTCGTGTGTCAATCATGACTGCGTAAATTGCCTTTCTTCATTATTCCATGCTCTTCGCAGCCATTCTTCTTTATTCTTCTTTATCGATATTCTTTATTCTTCTTTATCGATATTCTTCATCTTCGTCCTTATTCTTCTTCGTCCTTATCCCTCTTCGTCCTTATTCTTCATCTTCGTCCCAGAAATCCAGTATCTCGTTTCGTATTTCGCCGGAATCCACCCTGCTCCAGTTCTCCCATTCCCTGGGGAACAGCTTTATATAGCGGTTTTCAAGGAATCTGTTGTCGAGCAGAGCCACAACGCCCCTGTCCTCGCTGGTCCGGATGACTCTTCCCGCAGCCTGCAGGACCTTATTCATACCAGGGAAGCAATATGCGTAATCATACCCCGGCTTGCCCTTTTCGTCAAAAAATGACTTGAGAAGCTCTGTTCTCCGGCATACCATGGGGATGCCTGTCCCTATGATCAGAGCCCCTATCAGCATGCTCCCCCTCAGGTCTATGCCCTCGGAGAACATTCCACCCATAACGCAGAACGCCACCAGGCTCCGGTCACGAAGGGCCGAGAATTCCGCCAGGAATGCGGTCTTTTCATCTTCTGTCATCCCGGTCTTCTGCACCACAACATCCACATCATCAGTTTCCTTATAAATACGCTCATAACTTGAGAGCACCTCGGAAAGAAAGGCGTGGGAAGGGCAGAATACTATATAATTCCCCTTTCTGGCAGTGACCACTGAAGATACATAGGAAGCCATGGCATCGTACTGTCTCTGGGTGCGGGCGGAATACCTGCTGGTGACATCGGATGCTATATAATAACCGCACTGCTCCCGCTTAAACACCGATTTGGCATATACTTCAAAATCCCCGGGATCCCCTCCCAAAAGACTCTTATAATACTGTATGGGGATCAGTGTGGCGGAAAAGAGGACTGAACTCTTTGCCAGGTTCAGACAGTTCCTGAGATTGGTGGACGGATCTGCGCAAAACAGATTGACGATCCTGTCATATTTGTCTTTAACGTCCGTTTTCTCGCGTTCGCAGTATATGAC
>JAILIO010000047.1 GCA_024695225.1 Lachnospiraceae bacterium | reverse complement strand
TATAAAACACAGGTTTGAAGCCCTGGTTTCCGCGTGCCTCTCATTTGTCCCCCTCATATATTTCCTGTACGGAGGGAATCTGTCCGAAGAATGGTCACTGCCCTTTATTTACGCGGGGCTCTATATCTATCTGCAGTATTTCACGGGAAAGCGCAGGGAAATAAGGGCGCTTGATGTGGCAGCGGAGGGAGTTCTCTGCGGCCTGGTCCTGATGATCAGGGTAAACGGGGCCTGCGTCTTTGCGGTGTTCTCTGTGGTACTGCTGATATGGCTCCTATTAAAAAAAGATATCTCCGGGGCAGTAAAGTGCATAGTATCGTTTTTTGCAGGGGTTTTGGCGTCATTCCTGCCCTTTGCGATCTGGTACGCTTCAAAGGGTGCGCTTAAGGAGATGTGGGAGGTCTACATTTCCTTCAACATGTACTATTCAGAGCTCCACGGGGGCTTCAGCCCCGGGAATGTCATATCGCTTTCAGTTTATTTCATAACCCGGGATCCCATGCTCTGGCTGCCCTTTGTGACCCTTCTCCCTGTGATCCTCCTTGAAAAGAAGGACTACTGGCGTTTTATCTTCTACCTGTTCATGGGGGTCTCCTGCCTGTGCGCGGCCATGGGGGGACAGCCCCACGTGCACTACGCCATGTATCTGATACCCTGTCTCACAGTGCCCATCGCCTGCACCCTGTCTGCGCTCCTTCATTTTGCATCCAAAAAGGGTGGAAATATAGGGGCTATTGCCCTGAGATGTGTTATAATATTCGTATGTGTGGCCTATCTCAGATGGGATCCCCCTGTGGGAGAACAGAGGCATGTGTTTTCAAGGCTTAAGACCATAGCATCGGAAGATCAGAGGATGCTGGATCACATAGCTCAGAATACGGAGCCCGGAGATGACATACTGGTCACCGGCCTGAACGCAAGGATCTATTACGCATCGGGACATCTTTGCGGCAGCAGGCGTTTTATCCAGCATTTTATGTATGACTATGACGGGGCGCTCATGAAGGAAATGCTGGATTATGTGGACACCGATTCGCCCCGCCTGATAATACTTCCCCTGAGGAATGTGGACGGCGATCCCTGGGGAGAGTGGATGACAGCCTTTGACAGCGAACTTCGGAAAAGAATGTCGGAAGGTCATTTCGTCCGTTATTCAGACGATGTGTTCGTTGCCTACAGGAGTGTGGAGGATTAATAATGATATCCGTTCTGATCCCCGTATATAACTGCGAAAGATATCTGCTGGATGCCTTGGAATCCGTGGAGAGCCAGTCGTTTCGAAATTATGAGGCTGTGCTGGTGGAGGCAGGTTCCACGGACAGGAGCGCTTCTATCTGCGATTCCTGGTGTGTGGCTCACAGCAGATTCAAGTGTGTGCATCTGAAGAACAATATGGGGGTCTCTTTCTCGAGAAACAAAGCCCTTTCCATGGCAGAAGGGGATATGATCGCATTTCTGGACGCGGATGATTTCTACAGCCCCGATGCCCTGAGCGTCATGTACGACACCATGGAGAGGACAGGGGCTGACATGGTCAGCTGCGGGTATTTTGAACAGCATCAGCACGCAGCTACGGATTTCATAGAGATGGAAGATGAGGGCCTCGACCTGAGAGTCATGGAGGGGGCCAGGTTTGTGAACGGTCCCATGCTGAACGGGGACAGCCACTGCTGGGGCAAGCTTTTCAAAAGGAATATCATAGGCGATAAAAAGTTTCCTGAGGATCTGACCATAGGAGAGGACATGCTCTTCCTGCTGTCGGTCACAGGGGGCAATAAAAGAGTCAGCACCATATACGGTTACAAGGGCTACGGCTACAGGACAAATCCTGAAGGAGCCATGTTAAAGCCCTTCACACCGAAAGTCATGGATCAGATCACATGCTGGGAAAGAGCGGCGGACATCATGGGGCACAGCGACAGGATAGACAGCGCGGTGGTGACAAACGCAGTCCTCACGGCTTCCCGAATATCACAGCTGCCATTTTTGAAAAAGGGAAGATACAAAAAAGAATTGCAGATCTGCAGGGAGAAGATAAGGGAGTATTACAGGCCTGAACTGAGAAACCTCCTCCCTGAAGGTTATCCCGTGAAGGTGGATCTGCTGATGAGCACCCCTTCCCTTTATTCACATCTCTATTCGATTTTGAGCAAGGGTAAAAGGCTGGTCAATGGCTGAGGTTTTGATGTATGCCCACGGCGGCTCCGGAAACCACGGCTGCGAAGCCATAGTCGACTCTCTTTGCACCGGCCTGTCACAAAGGGGGATCCCCGCAGACAGCATCACGGTGCTGTCCAATTCAAGTGAGGAAGATCGCGAATACGGGCTGGACCGGAAGTGCAGGATCATCCGGGAGAGGAGCGTAAACAGCTCCTTTATCACCCATTCCGCCCTGTACATGCAAAGGGCCCTGACCCGGGACGATGAACTGTTCCTGAAGTACCGCTACGCCCCTGCCATGGACAGGGACTACGACCTGGCAGTCTCCATAGGAGGCGATAATTACTGCTACCCCTCCATGGTCCCGGATCTGATCCGGGGCAATCTCATGTGGAAAAATAAAGGCGTGAAGACCATGCTTGCCGGCTGCTCCATAGAACCTGAACTCCTCAAGGGAGAAGGAGCCGGGGCCCTCATAGACGATCTGAAGCGCTATGACGCAGTGACAGCGAGAGAGTCTGTTACATACAACGCCCTGAGGGATGCGGGGATCACTCGCCTGTACCGGTTCCCGGATCCGGCCTTCACATTGAGACCTGAGAGGGAGCCCCTTCCGGAGGGCTTTCTTCACGGTAACACCCTGGGGGTGAACCTGTCTGAAATGGCCATGGAGGACGGCACCGACAAGCTGTTTCCCGCCGTGCTCACAGTCCTTAAATATGTGCTTAAAGAGACAGACATGAACATATGCATGATCCCCCATGTGGTCTGGAAAAATAATGACGACAGAAGGCCCCTTAAGAAGCTTTACGATGAACTGGGAGACCCGGGGCGGGTGATCATGCTCCCGGACCACAGCGCCAGGGTACAGAAGGGTTTCATATCCAGGCTCAGGATGTTCATGGGAGCCAGGACCCATTCCGTCATCGCCGCATATTCAGAGGGGGTTCCGACGCTTGCTCTGGGCTATTCCGTAAAGGCATCTGCCATAGCAAAAGACATCTTTGGAAAAGAAGAGAACTTTGTTGTGCCTGTACAGATGGTAAATGACAGCGACGATATCCTTAAAGAATTCCAAAAACTCCTGGATCAGGAGAACGGCGTGAGGACCTTCCTTTCAGACCAGATGCCGGACTACATAAAGATGGCAGCGGGCACTGCGGATGTCATGGCGGCCATCCTTGGTGGATCCCATGGTTAAGGAAAACGCCGGAGAAAACTTAAAGGCAGAGGGAGTGCCCGGGAAGGGAGATCCTGCAGGAGATCTGCAGGGGAGGAGATCCGTGACCCGAAACCCGCAGGACACGAGGATGTGGGTCCTGTCGGTACTGCTTTCAGTGACTGCCTTTGTCATCCTCTTTCTGAGAACAGATCTTATCTATGTGATAAATGACGACTGGGGACTGTACGATGTGCTGTCAGGCACATACCTGGGGAGCCCGGACCCCCATGTGTCCTTTATGGAATGTCCCATATCCTCCCTGATCGCAGGCCTTTATTCCCTTTGGGGAGACCTTCCCTGGTACGGGATTTTTCTGGAGAGCTGCGTCCTTATTTCCGCGGTCATACTGTGCAGGGGAGGCATAGCCATGTTTCCGGTCTTCCTCGCAATGGCGGTACCGGTGATCTGCAGACCCCAGTACACGACGGTTGCCGGGATCCTCATGGCAGTCTCTGTATATCTCATATTGAAACCGGGAAGGACCCGGAGAGAGACTGTGCTCTCCGCTCTGATCGCAGCTGCAGCGGAAGGCATAAGACCTGAGATGTTTTTGATGTTCGGAGCATTTATCGTCCCCGTGTGCCTGCTTAAGGTGCTGGTTTCAGAAAAAAAGAAGGATATGTTTTTATATTATCTGATCCCCGCAGGCGGGATCACAGCCCTGCTCCTGCTGTCGCTTCTGTCCTCTTCCCTTATGTATTCGGATCCCGCCTGGAAGAGTTTCAGGCATATAGACAGGATGCGGGTGTCAATGGCGGATTATTACGGCTATCCGGATTACGGAAGCCATGAGGAAGAGTTTCAGAAAGCCGGGATAGACAGGGCTGATCTGGAACTGATCGCTTCCGGCACCATGTACGCGGGCAGATATCTTTCGGAGGACCAGTGGAGAGTGGTGAGAGATGCGGCAAAGAGTGACAGCAGCGAAGGGGATACCCTTCCCCTCAGATTCTCCCGAATGCCCTCTGAATTTGCAAAGCTTTTGACCGACAGAGCGGTCCTTCCCTGCACTTGTGCCGCAGTGGTCTTAAGCATATTTGCAATAGCATCCGGATGCATAAGGGATACAGCCTTTTCATTGTTCTCGTTTATCCTGACATACGGCATCATGGCCTACAGGGGGAGGGTTCTGGACAGGGTGCAGATACCGCTGCTCTCCATGTATATCTGCGCTGTGGCCGCGTTTCTTTTCTTTGGAAGCTTCACGGAAAAGTCCCGGAGATTTAAAATAACGGCCTATATAACTGCTGCTGTCCTGCTCTTCCCATCCCTTAAGATGTATCACAATGTAAGGGCATACAGGGTTTCCGATATGGACAACTTGGCAGTGTGGCAGGGGATAAGGGAATACTGCGAAAGTAACGGTGACAGCCTGTATCTTCTGAGCGCAGGCTCCCAGACCCTGTATTATTACAGGGAGAGAGTTTTGGAACCGGGACCCTATGCAAATGAAAACTTCATGTATCTGGGATCCGGGCATATGATGAATCCAAATACCACCCTGAAGCAGGAGAAGCTTGGGTACAGCGACCTGCTTTCGGACAGCGT
>JAILIO010000043.1 GCA_024695225.1 Lachnospiraceae bacterium | reverse complement strand
CAGCCCGGCTCCTTTGTCCTGCGATGATCTGTTCCCTGTAGGCCGCGTCTGACACGGCTCTGTGCATTGCCTCGGAAACCACCGCAGGATCCCGGTCTTCCAGAAGTATCCCGCTGCCGCCCAGAGTCTCCGGGATCGCAGAACTCCCTGCCGCTATCACGGGGATCCCGTATTCCATCGCCTCCACCACAGGCACGCAGAACCCCTCATGTTCAGACATGGTCACATACAGCCCGGCGCTCCTGAAATACCTTTTAAGCCTTGCATTGGTGATATGTCCCGCAAAATAAGGCGGCCGAAGCCCGGAGTTTTCGCCCCGTTTTGGACTTTCCCCCCACACTCTGCCGCAAAACTCTTTAAGGGAGTGGCTGCACTTTTCAAGCCCCTTGTCCGATCCTGCGATAATCAGCACCGCCCTGTTGTCATACACTCTCTGATATTCTGCGAATGCCTTTATGACACTGTCCACTCTTTTATGTGGAGCGATCCTGCCCACTGACAGTATTCTGTGAAGATCAGGCGCGGTTCTTCCGGGCTTTATGGGTTTCATCAGTATGGGAACCACATGTACCTGGCAGGTAAAGCCAAGTGATATCAGATCATCTCTGTTATACCCGGAATCAGCCAGGACAAACGCGGTCTTTCCCGCCATTTCCTTTAGCTGCTCCCTCCCCAGAACAGAGTTGTCCCTGAGGGAATCGTTGAATCCTTCAAAAAATTCCGGAGGCGTTATGTTGTGATATCTTAAAACAACCCTGCAGCCGTACTCAAACACCTTTAGATTCAGGTCGCAGCCGCAGGTTACATGAAAAATTATGGTGTCGGAGGGCGAAGGCTTCACGCTGTCATTCAGCTTTCGCACCGCAGGCTCAATACTCATGCGGCGGCTCACCCTCTCTGCCCTTATCTCTGTTGGGATCCCCCGCATTTTAAGCATGCGGTGGATCGCCATTATCTCGTTCCCCACCGCATCGCCGTATGAAATTCCATATGTGATCTGATATATCATCCGAAATCTCCGGGGTAACCCCTGTGATCCGAGGGCTGCTGTCTCACAGTCACGAACCTGTTGTCTCACAACCCCGAACCTGCTGTCTCTCAGCCACGAACCTGTTGTCTCTCAGCTACGAAGTCTGCTGTCTCACAGCCACAAAATCCGCTATCTCACGGCCACGAAGTCTGCTGTCTCTCAGCTACGAAGTCTGCTGTCTCACAGCCCGATGTCTGCTGTCTCACAATCCCGAAACGAAGGTTTCCATCCGTCCGATGGCCTCTTTCAGATTTTCCAGGGCGTAGGCGTACGAAATCCGGATGTAGCCCTCTCCGCTGTCGCCGAAAGCTGTCCCCGGCACAACAGCCACCTGCTGTTCCTGCAGGAACCTGGTGGCAAATTCTTCAGAACTCATTCCGTACTTCTTAACAGAAGGGAACACATAAAATGCGCCATAGGGCGTAAAGCACGACATATTCATTTTCCTGAAGGCGTCCATCAGGAACCGGCGGCGCTCATTGTACTGCTCCCGCATCAGTTTCACGTCCTCATCCCCGTTCCTCAGGGCGTCCACCGCAGCGTACTGGCTGGTGGTGGGAGCGCACATGATGGCGTACTGGTGGATCTTTCGCATCTCGTTCATTATTTCCGAAGGTCCGCAGGCGTATCCAAGCCTCCAGCCCGTCATGGCGTAGGCCTTGGAAAACCCGTTGATATAAATGGTCCGCTCCCTCATCCCGGGCAGCTGGATTATGGAACAGGCCTCCCCTTTGTAGGTCAGCGCCGAATAGATCTCATCTGTCAGCACCAGGAGATCGTGCTTTTCAATGATGGGAGCTATAGCTTCCAGATCTTTCATTTCCATTATGGCCCCGGTGGGGTTGTTGGGGAAGGGAAGCACCAGCACCTTGGACTTGGGCGTGCAGGCGGCCTCCAGCTCCTCGGCGGTCAGGCGGAATTCATTTTCCTCTTTCAGATCGATAATGACCGGCTTGCCGTCAGCCAGCAATGTGCAAGGCTCATAGGACACATAGGAGGGCTGGGGTATCAGCACCTCATCCCCGGGCTCAAGCACCGCCCTGAGGGCCAGGTCGATAGCTTCGGACCCTCCCACCGTGATCAGCACTTCGTCTGCAGGGTCGTACTTCTGGCCGAAGTTTCGGTTCACATAGGAAGAGATCTCCTGCCTGAGCTCCATCAGCCCTGAATTGGATGTGTAGAAGGTCCGCCCCTTCTCCAGGGAATAGATGCCCTCCTCCCTCACATGCCAGGGGGTGTCGAAATCCGGCTCGCCGACGCCAAGAGAGATGGCATCCGGCATTTCCGATACAATATCAAAAAACTTCCTTATTCCGGACGGCTTCAGCGCCGTTACTTTTGATGAAAGAAAATTTCTCACGGCGTAACCTTCTCCCTTTTGTCTTCGTATTTCCTGGTCAATACGGTTCCATGATCCTTGTACTTCTTCAGGATGAACTGGGTCGTGCAGTTCACCACCTCGTCCAGGGTGGAGAGCTTGTCAGACACGAAATATGCGATCTCCTTCATGGATCTGCCGTCAATGGTCACCATCAGGTCGCATCCGCCTGAGATCAGGTAGAGGCTTGTGACCTCGGGGTACTTGTATATGCGCTCGGCTATGTCGTCAAAGCCCTTGCCCCTCTGGGGTGTGACCCTGACTTCGATCAGGGCGGAAACCCTGGCGTTGCTGGTTTTCTCCCAATCGATGACCGTGGCATAGCCGCAAATGATCCCTTCCTTCTCCATCTGAGCCATCTCATTCACCACATCCACCTCCGTGGCGCCCAAAAGCACCGCCAGCTCGCCGGTGTCGATACGGCTGTTTTTCTCCAGGATCCTCAACAGTTCCTCTCTGACGTCCATTGTCATAACATCCTCCCTTACAAATAAGGCCTATCTCTCAAGGGAATCCGCGGCCGCAGCCGCGCTCCCCGTTTTCCCACTCCCATGTAAATTATAACTTCCGTCTCACATTCTCGCACCGGTCAGAACTTCCGTCTCACACTACCATGCAGATCGATCTTCCCTCCTGCATTCCCGTGCAGATCAGAACTCCCCCGGTAAAACTCTCCTCCGGCACTTACATCCTCTGCAAATAAAGACTCATCCCACCGACTCTTCAGGGGACCCCTGGTCGGCATCGCTGCTCTGGGCTTCCCCCGAGGATGCCGTATTGCTTTGACTGTCCCCGGCTCCCGAAGTGGCTTGAGCTGCACCTCCCTGTGCTGCGCTGTCTCCGCCTGCAGCCTCCGCAGCCACAGTGGGCACCGGCAGCACAATACCTGCTGCCACGCTCTGGGCAGCTGCTATAGCCGTTGCGGAATCTCCCGTGGAAGCTGCCGCCGCCAGCATGCTGTACGCTCCGGCATCTGCGTTCAGCACTCCCAGCCGGACCGTGGCGGGCACGGCCTTGTAGGATGAACTGTTCACCTGAGTTCTGGTCTCATTACCGTTCTCATTTACGATCTTCCAGAGCTCTGCGGTATAACCCTTGTGGACTCCGGCGCGGGTGTAGGTTCCCACCGCCATCTGACCGTCCAGAAGGATCTGGGTTCCGGGGTCGGTCTCACTTAAGACCACGCTTTCAAAATCCACAGACCGCCCGGGATCTCTGGTCTCACAGCCAAACAGCGTAAATGTGATGGTCTTGTCCGCTGTGTATCCGTCGATATATACGGGGTATTCCAGATTGTTCCGGAATTTGAAGTCCTTGCCCGAGGATTCGGCGATGGCGGCGTCATCGGAAGGGTCCACATAATTAACTATCATGGAATGATTGTGGCGCTCGGTCACTTCCATCTCCGCCCTGAGCACCGCGTTGTAAAGGGTGGTTGAAACCTGGCAGATGCCTCCGCCCAGGCTGTCCACAACCTCACCGTTTATATATGAACCTGCCAACTCGTATCCGTTCTCCTCGCTGAAGGGTGTCAAATGCTCGAGCACCGAGAATTCCTCCCCGGGATAGACAGTGCTTCCCGACACCAGCTTGCATCCGTTGGCAATATTCGCGCATCTGGCAGCCCCGGAAGAAGTGTATCTGGTGGTGAAGGCCCCCAGCACATCCGTAACCTTCGACAGGTCCTCCTCTTTCCCCACGGGTTCCACCACATCCACGGCGAGGGGCAGTGTCAGCGCCTCCCCCGCCCAGTTTGGATCGGTGATCGCGGCGTAGAGAGTATTTGCGCTCTCATCCACATTTACCTCACTGCCGTTTGACCCGGGTGTCACGGAAAACCCGTCCGCCGTGCGAACCAGGCCTGCATTCACCGCAGGCACATTTATGGTCGCGGCCGCATTGGCGATGGTGTCTGATATGCTGTTCCTGTCAAAGCTCCAGGTCACGTCAAAGACCTTTCCGCCGTGGGCCAGATCGGCTTCTGCTTTGTAGCGGCTGACTATATTCCCGCATCTGCCGTAGCGGGCGGCCTCGTAACCGATGTCCTCCCCTGTGCCGCTGAATCCCAGTTCCCATCCGGTGGTGACTATGTTTCCGATATCAGAAGTCATGGTGATCTGGGTGTTCCCCACAGATTCGATATATGCTGCGATGGCCTGATCCGCCTGATCTGCGGTCATCCCCGAAAGATCGATGGAATCGGCGTATATTCCCTGCATGATGGGCTCATTTACAAAGTTCCCCTTCTTTTTTTTGGCGGAGGAATGCGCGGTTGACCCATCGGAAGTCCCTGCGGATCCTCCGTTTGCCGCTCCATCGGAAGTCCCTGCGGATCCTCCGTTTGCCGCTCCATCGGAAGTCCCTGTGGATCCTCCGTTTGCCGCCCCATCGGAAGTCCCTGCAGTTCCTCCGTTTGTCACTCCATCGGAAGTCCCTGCAGTTCCTCCGTTTGTCACTCCATCGGAAGTCCCTGTGGATCCGGAGGAATCTGTGTTTGACCCTCCGTCCGATGCGCCAGACGGTGTTTCGATGGGCTCTACATTGATCGTTCCGTTTCCGGTTTCGGATTTCTCTTTCGCTTTCTTTCCCGTATCCTCGATCTGAAGACCTTCTTTGGGTTTTTCAATAGGTTCAAAATTCAGTGCAAAAACCCTTTGGGCAGGCACAGCTGCCGAAAGCATCACGCCGGACATCACAAGCGCCACGCCGGCTCTCATGAACGAAGCGCCCATACGGGTTAAGGATTTGCCCTCCCCGTCTCCGGTCCTTATTAGATTTGCGCTGCCGTTTCGTCTTTTCATCTTATCCTGCTTACTTTCACTCCTCCCCGGACACGATCCGCACGATCCTGCCCTTGGAGGCCGAATTCAGTTCTGCTGCGGCTTCCTTAAGCTTTTCCAGACCTGCCACATCCCCTGTCTTCTTGTACTCAGACACGAGATACCTCCAGGTCGCTGCCACATCCGTCCCTGTGGACACCGCAAACAATGCATATTTGCGGGCTTGCTCGTTCATCTTCTCATGGGCATATCCCTGAGTCAGCGTGTCAAGAGACCTGGCAAGGGCCGTATAATTTGCATCACACCTGGTGAGACGGGGCAGATTGGCCGCGCCGTACTTCAGCTTCAGGTCAGTATTTGTGTAGCCGGTCATATTTGCGATCTCTTCCCCGGACAGGTATTTCAGCTCGTCAAGGGCGTCCCGCATCCTGGAATTACCCAGGTCGTCCACATCCTCGTATAGATCCCTGTCTATGGTAATAAAAGCCACCTCGTCCAGGCTTTTCTTTGCAGTCCGGTCAGCTTCCTTCTCTCTCTCCCAGAAATCATTGTCAGTTGAAGGAGTCTTCCTGCGAAGGACCACATTCAATATAATGACCAGCACGCACACTGTGAACAAAATAGGCAATTTCATGCGACATAGTGTACCACATTTTGTATCGACGGAATAGACTTCTTCATTAAAGATGGAAAAAAAATGCTTTATTTTATTCCCAAATGGTAGTCTTGCCTAATCACTGAATATTTATTATCATAAACATGACAGTTATTTTTTCGTATCGGCTTAGCCGGAAAGGGTATAAATTATGACTTGGGTATGTGTTGTTTGCGGTTACGAGCATGAGGGAGATGAGCCCCCTGAAACCTGTCCTGTATGCGGTGTCGGAAGCGATCAGTTCGAGAAGAAGGAAGACTGATAAGACTGAAAGATGGCACTGAAGCAGTGACAAAAGCAGTTGTTGATATGAACTTGTAAAAAAGGGCTGTGCGTCGGATGACGCGCAGCCTTTTGTTATGTGTTTATTTATGCCGGCGAAATTCACAGTCCCATAACCTGGATTTCGCAATCTGTACCGGACCCCAACTGTTCACGCGGTTCTCACAGATCACAGCTGTTCATGAGTTCTCACAGATCCCAACTGTTCACGCGGTTCTCACAGATCGTAGCTGTTCATGATTTCTCACAGATCCCAACTGTTCACGCGGTTCTCACAGATCGTAGCTGTTCAGGTATTTCTCCTGCTCGGGGGTGAGGACATCGATCTCCTTCCCCAGGAACTTGAGTTTCATTTCCGCAACCTTCCTGTCCACCTCCACAGGCACATCGATAAGCATTTCCTTGAGTTCTGAGCCGTGCTCCACAAGGTATCTGGCCGAAAGCGCCTGGATGGCAAAGCTCATATCCATGATCTCTGCGGGATGTCCGTCTCCGGCCGCCAGGTTCACAAGCCTGCCCTCGCCTATCACATGTACCCACTGTCCCGTGGGAAGCTTGTATCCCATGATGTTCTTTCTCATCTCAGCGGTCTCAACCGCCATTTCACGAAGACCCTTCATATTCACTTCCGAATCGAAATGTCCGGCGTTGCACATGATGGCCCCTTCCTTCATCACCTCGAAGTCGTCGGTGTCAATGACGTTGTCACAGCCTGTGACCGTTATGAAGAAATCTCCCACCTTGGCGGCTTCGTGCATGGGCATCACGTCAAAACCGTCCATGACAGCTTCGATAGCCTTCACGGGATCGATCTCAGTGACGATCACCCTGGCGCCCAGACCCTTTGCGCGCATGGCAGTTCCCTTTCCGCACCAGCCGTAACCTGCGACTACTACGATCTTGCCCGCAACGATCAGGTTCGTTGTCCTGTTTATGCCGTCCCACACAGACTGTCCCGTTCCATAGCGGTTGTCAAATAAGTGCTTGCAGTCCGCATTATTCACGCGGACCATGGGGAATTTCAGGGCGCCTGCCTTGTTCATGGCTTCCAGCCTGATGATCCCGGTGGTGGTCTCTTCACATCCGCCTATGATGTCGGGCAGAAGCTCAGTCATGTGGTTGTGCAGCATATTTACCAGATCCCCGCCGTCGTCTATGACAATGTTGGGACCGGACTGTAATGCGCTCCTTATGTGGCGATCGTATTCTTCGGGTGTGGACCCGTACCAGGCGTTCACCTCCAGCCCTTCATGCACAAGGGCCGCAGCCACATCGTCCTGGGTTGAGAGGGGATTCGATCCTGTGATATGCATCTCTGCGCCGCCCCTGGCCAGCGTCAGGCACAGCAGGGCTGTCTTTGCCTCCAAATGAACGGAAAGCGTTATCTTTTTCCCCTTGAAGGGCTTGTCCTTTTCAAACTCGTCCCCCACCATTCCCAACAGCGGACAATTCCTGCGGACCCATTCGATCTTTTTTGCACCCGATTCCCACAGATTCGGATCTCTGATTTCTGATGCCATAATTTACCCCCTTTTCCATGCGACCGGTCACTGCGTGACCTGTCTGCACATAACCTGTTTGCAGATCACCTGTCCAAACAAAAACTGTTTTCAATTACCATGTTTACCTGTGATCTGTCTGTACACAATCTGTCTGAAAAAATCCTGCTTACACGTGATATGTCCGTACACAACCAGCCTCTTCACAATCTGTCCGCACATATCTTATCTGTACAGGACCTGTCTCTACACGATCTGTCCGCACATATCTTATCTGTACAGGACCTGCCTCTACATGATCTGTCCGCACATATCCCGTCTGTACCTGCTTTACATTTTCCGGATCAGCCCCGTATCCTCTTCATGATGGCTGCGGTGTGCTCGTAGACCTCATTTTCATCCAGGTTCAGTACCCTGCCGCCTTCCAGCGTGACCTCTCCGTCGATAATGACTGTGTCCACCTCATAACCGCTGGCGCAGTACACAAGCTCCGACACCAGATCGTTCTCGGGCTGGAGGGAAGGTCTCTTCAGATCCAGCACCGCCAGGTCGGCTTTCTTCCCCTCTTCGATGCTTCCGATCTCGCTCTCCATCCCCAGCGCCCTGGCCCCGTTTATGGTGGCAATGTTCAGGGTTTCCTTGGCGGACACGCACTCCGGCGACCTGTGGGTCCCTTTGTGTATCAGGGAAAGGAGCTCCATCTCGCTGAACATGTTCAGCCTGTTGTTGGAGGCGGCCCCGTCGGTTCCGAGGCACACGTTGACGCCGGCCCTCATGAGCTCCGGCACCGGACAGAATCCGTTGCCCAGCTTCATGTTTGAGGCGGGGTTTGTCACCACATTTACATTGTGGTCCTTCATGATCTGGATGTCATCCCCCTCAAGCTGCACACAGTGGGCAGCCACACAGCGCGAATCAAATATCCCGGTCCTCTCCGCAAGCTCGATGGGTGTGCATCCGTATTTCTCTTTGATCTGCCCTATCTCCGACATGGACTCGGACAGATGCATATGGATCCCCATGCCGTGGTCCTTTGCTTCCTTAGCCACGATACGGAGGAAGTCTTCATCACAGGAATAGGGTGCGTGAGGCCCCAGCATAAATGAAAGCCTGTCGCAGTCCTTAAACTCCTCCTGTTCCCTGTAGGCCTGATCCAGACGGGTGCGTCCGGCCTCGTCATCTCCACTTCCCACAAGGCCTCTGGAAATAACCGCCCTCATCCCCGATTCCACAACCGCCTTTGAAGTCATTCCGGGGTTCATTTGCATATCTGAAAAACAGGTTGTGCCGCTCTTCATCATCTCTAAGATGGCAAGACACGCTCCCCAGTATGCATCCTCGTCTGTCATGGCGTCTTCTATGGGGGACACACCCTTGAAAAGCCAGTCCATAAAGGGCACGTCGTCCGAGGCGCTCCTCATAAATGCCATATACGAATGGGTGTGACAGTTGATGAGGCCGGGTATCACAAGCCTGTCCTTCCCGTCGATCACCCGGTCTGCCTCAAATCCCGCAGGAGCCTTGTCAATCCCTGCTATCCTGCTGCCGTCGATGTAAATGTCGCAAACCTTTATCTCGTTTCCGGGGAGCAGCGCTTTGATCCCCTTAAGCATCATTTTTCCCATGGTGTTCTCCTTTCTGCCGGTCCCACAAACTGTATTCCACACAACAAAGCTGTTCTTATTTATCTCACGGTCTAACCGGTATATGCCAAAGAGTTTTTCTCAGTCAATGTCACAAACCTAAAGTTCTTATTATGTTCAGACCCTTGCGGTCACGGCGTCGAAGGCCCCTTCGATCTCAATGTCTCCGCTACCTGCAGGGATAAAAAACGTATTTCCCTTCACAAAACTGCTTCTCTCATCTCCGCAACTGATCACTCCGTTTCCTTCCATGAAGGTGATGGTCATAAAGCTGTCCTCTCCGATGTGCATGCGATATTCCCCATTGGAAATAACCCTGTCCGCCGTAAAATACTCACATGTGCTCAGGTGACCCTGCATATCCCGGGGCTCTGCGGGCTTCAGCTGCATCACCTCAAGAGCTTTATCCACGTGGAGTTCCCTCTCCCTGCCGTCTGCGCCGCGCCTGCCGTAGTCGTATACCCTGTAGGTCACATTGGAATTCTGTTCCACCTCAAGCACGGTTATCCCTTTACCTATGGCATGGAGCACCCCGTGATCGATAAAGAACACTTCCCCCTGTTTTGCGGGGACTTTTAAAAGCACTTCCATCAGGGTCTTGTCTTCGATGCGCTGCCGGATCTCATCTTTGGAAACCGTCCTGTTCAGACCACAATAAATGAATGAGCCCGGTTCGGCGCTCATTATATACCTCATCTCCAGCTTTCCGGGCTGTCCTTCGTGGGCAAATGCAAATTCGTCATTGGGATGCACCTGAAGGGAAAGATTCTCTCTGGCATCGATCAGTTTTACCAGAAGCGGAAAATCATCAAATCTGCTGCAGGCAGTTCCCAAAACCCCGGGGCCGGCAGCCTTTATGTAATCTTCCAGAGCTGTCCCCGAGTACCTCCCCCCTTCTATCACGGAAGGGCTTCCGGGATAACAGGAAACTTCCCATGCTTCAGCCAGGATCGGTCCCTGAAAATCTTTATTGTACTCCTCCACAAGCCTGTGGCCGCCCCAAAGGTTATCTTTATATGCGGGTTTTAATTTGAGAATACACATGGCGCAATTATATCACGCACCGGTTGATACTGTCGAGATACAGTATTTCCCGGTGCGTGATCTTTCCTCCCGTTGCGTATGATTTATTTACAGTTTACCTTTACTTTTACTGCCTTGCCTCCGAAATAAACCTGAACAGTTGCGCTTCCCTTTCTTCCTCCATGTTGGATCATGAAGTCGTCCAGCGTAGTTGATCCGCTGTCACTTGTCCCTGCTGCAGGGAAGTAGCCGTCCTGAATAAAGACCGCCCCCTTCTTGTCGGTTACAGTGATGGCAAAGTCAGAAGGATCCTCACTCTGTGTGTCAGGCAAAAGCTCATATGCATTCCATATGAGATCTGAAAGGCTGCAGCTCATTCCGGGTTTAAGCGTAACACTCTTTTTCTTCACAGCCACGCGGTTTATGAGGATTATCTTCTCATCATCGCCCTTTGTGAGCCTGACAGGAGCCTCTTTTTTGATGGTGAGGGGCCTTATGCCGGTTTTCTTGTTTTCCTTTACTTTCACGGCTTTGCTGTATTCATCACCTATGGGTTCAATGGTGACTCCGGATTCAAGCGCGTATTTCCCGTTTTTGTACAGAAGGAGAGTATCTCCGTTCTCCACGGAGTCAAAGCTCACCACCCGGTTCCCCGCTGCATCGGATTCCAGCAGGTTCTGCACAAGATTTCCGGATACTGTGGATTCGGGAAGCAGGGGATATCCCGTGCACTTTACGGTAGCCTTGTAGACTTTTCCTCCAAAGGTGGCCTGGATCAGCGCGCTTCCCTTCTTTCCGGTGGTTCCCGCGGTAAAGTCGTCGAGAGTCACATAGGTCCCGTCTGCGGCAGGTATGTTCACATCGCTTAGAATGCCGTTTTTGTCCTTCAGGACCGACACGAGGAACTTTCCGTTTTCTACATCCGGAAGCATTTCACCTGCCTGGGTAAAGATCTCCGACAGAGAGCAGCTTGTTTTCCGGCTGTTAAGGGTGATGGTTTTTTTCTTAAGTTTAACCGCATGCAGGATCACTGTCTTTGTCTCATCCCCCTTGGTCAGCGTGATGAGAGAGTCTTTCTTGACCGTGAGCTTAAGGTTTTTGTTGTTTACCTTGACTGCGCCTTTGGTGGCAGGCGTCAGTGAAAGCCCTTCTTCGCAGGTGTACTTCCCTCCCTTTAACAGGTAGAGCTCAGATCCGTCCTCCACTGAGTCAAATGTAAGCTTACGGTCAGGAAGGTACTGGGTCATGGATACGGAAAGGTCTTCCTCGGGCTGGGTCGTATTCCCCAGGTGCAAAACCTTCGCATTGCGATGGATCACATCCTCGGCATTGTATTCTTCGACTCTGCCGTCACTCCTGTAGATCCAGTAATCCAGATCTTCATTCGTGCCTTCGGACTCCACGCCCTCCGCCACAACAACATGGACTCCGGAGTCTCCGTACTTCTTCAGGAAGGTTCCTATTTCACCCTTGCTGACTACGATACTTTCATAATCCCCATTCTTGCTCAGCGTATCGAGATACAATAGATGATCGATCAAATGGATCCTGACGGAATCAACCGGAGCATGGTCTGCTATCTTCACTTCGATGCTTTCTTTGTTAATAGCCGAGGTCAGCCAGTCGCTTTTTATTACTTTAGACGTCTGTAAACCGGCTGCGGGTTGTGTTCCTGCACTAAAGAGCTCCGGATACTTCGTCTCATAATAGGAGTGAACGGGGCTTTTCTCATAATCCTTATCCTCGGCATCTGTCTTCCACCAGTCAGCATATACTACAGAAGAGCCGGAACCATCAGTCATCAAAGTGTTGTTTGCGTTCTGCATCGTAACTTTGCCGTTTCCTGTAAAACGCACATTCCAGGTGTAATGTTGAGAAGAGGTTTTTTCAAGGGACAGTGTACTCACATTATCGCCCTGCACCGACCAGTCATCACTGTTTGCAAAAAGCGAGCCGGAACCGAGAGCCTGTGCCGAGGCGAGACTGTTATTGTCAATG
>JAILIO010000040.1 GCA_024695225.1 Lachnospiraceae bacterium | reverse complement strand
GGCATAAGGATGTAGAGATCAAATGGCTGGTGTCCAGGAGCTTCGCGGGACAGAAATATGAGGATATTTACAGGAATCTGTTCGAGGTGATAGACAAGGAATGCAGTGATATAAAGATCGCCGGGATGGCAGACAGTGTGGATGTCATATTTACGGCAACGCCCCAGGGATATCTTCAGGGAGAGCTCAACGCAGCTATTCTTGATAAATGCAGATTTATAGATATGTCAGCAGACTACAGGATAAAGGATGTCGAGGTGTACGAGAAATGGTACAAGATCGAGCATCATTCAAAGGAACTTCTGGATGAGGCTGTATATGGTCTCACAGAGGTGAACCGGGACAAGATAGCTGACTGCAGGCTTTTAGCAAATCCGGGATGCTTCACGACCTGCTCGATCCTTACCGCATATCCTCTTATGAAAGAGCATATGATAGAAAAGGATTCGCTGATAATAAATGCTCTGTCAGGTGTATCAGGAGCAGGAAGAGGGGCAAAGGTTGCAAACCTTTATTCAGAAGTGAATGAGTCGGCGAAGGCATATGGGGTTACTACCCACAGACATACTCCTGAGATAGAGGAGCAGCTTGGGTATGCGGCAGGTGAGAAAGTCACACTGCAGTTTACGCCACACCTCGTCCCTATGAACAGAGGCATACTTGCAACTGAGACAGCACGGCTTTCAGGGAAGGTAAGCGAGCAGGAAGTAAGAGCAGCCTATGATAAGTATTACAAAGACGAGAAATTCATCAGAGTGCTAAAAGAGGGCATGTGTCCAGAGACAAGGTTTGTAGAAGGAAGCAATTATGTCGATGTCAATTTTAAGATCGACGAGCGTACAGGAAACATAATAATGATGGGGGCTCTGGACAATCTGGAAAAGGGTGCGGCATCACAGGCTGTTCAGAACTTTAATGTGATGTTCGGATTTGATGAAGCAGAAGGGATAAATATGATCCCCATGGTACCGTAAACAGCAGAGAAAAGCGATACCATAAACGTCAGACTCTGACAGCGGAGAAACTGATACCATAAACGTCAGACTCTGACAGCGGAGAAACTGATACCATAAATGGCAGTCCCTGACAGCAGAGAAAACCGATACCATAAACGTCAGTCTTTGACGGCAGTGATTAATCGTAGAAATATAGTACAACCAGGTTCTGAAACGGAGTTACAATGGAAATAAGAGAAATGAGACCCGGTGATTATGAGAATGTCAAAGCATTATGGCAGACGATACACGGATTTGCGATCAGAAGCATTGATGATTCATATGAGGGAGTAAAGAAGTTTATAGTAAGAAATCCCGGGCTTTCAACAGTGGCTATAGATGGGAGTGAGATCATCGGAGCCATCCTCTGTGGACACGACGGAAGAAGAGGGACATTATATCATGTCTGTGTCAGGGAAGATCACAGGAAACGTGGTATCGGAAAGGCGATGGTCGTAAGATGCATGGAGGAGCTGCAGAAGGAGGGAATAAACAAAGTGGCTCTTATCGCATTTACTACCAATGATGTAGGTAATGCTTTCTGGAAAGAGATCGGATGGACTGAAAGAGAAGACCTGAATTACTATGATTTTACATTAAATACAGAAAATATCGTGAGGTTTAATAAATGAAAAAGATCGAAGGCGGAGTTACTAAGGCAAAAGGATTTACAGCAGCAAGCTGTGCAGCAGGGATCAAATATAAGGGTCGTGAGGATATGGCTCTTGTGTACTCAAAGAAACCCTGTGTTGCAGCGGCTACATTTACGAGCAATGTGGTAAAGGCAGCTCCAGTTTTATGGGACAGGAAACTGATACGGGAAGATAAAAGAGATATACATGCGATCGTAGTGAATACAGGCATTGCCAACGCCGGAACCGGAAAGGAAGGGCTTGACTGTTGTGAAAGGACGGCAGACAAGGCTGCAGCGCTTTTGGGTATAAACAAGGAAGAGGTTGTAGTGGGTTCCACCGGAGTGATCGGACCCCAGCTTAATATGGAAGCGCTTCTTGCCGGGATAGAAAAAATGGTGCCCGTTTTATCGGACAGTAAAGAAGCGGCAGACAAGGCAGCTGCAGCTATCATGACAACGGATACTCATCCCAAGCAGGCTGCTGTGGAACTTGAGATTTCAGGGGAGAAAGTCAC
>JAILIO010000012.1 GCA_024695225.1 Lachnospiraceae bacterium | reverse complement strand
AGCACCGTCTGGAAAGGCAGGGATGGCTCTTATCTCCTGACCTTCGGCAGAGGTTCCCTGTCAGATGCAGAGCTTTCCGTAATGGATTCCGTCTGCGCTGAATACGGGGACAGGGTGGACATGGAAGGAGACCCGGCGGATCTGGGTTATGAAATATTCATAAAAGAATCTGCCATAGGGAAGCTTTTCCTGGCTTCATAGGCCTGAAATCCCCGTAAACACAGGGGCTTCTGCGATTTGTGAATAATTGCCATTGTGCATGAGCACGGGTAAAGTTATCATAAAATTGCTTTCCGGCGGGGGACGCAGAAGGGAGGCGCGGTCAGGATGAATAACCGGTACGACATTCTGTCGTATCGTCATTTCTCCGGTGACATACCGGAGAGTCTTCTGGGTGTTTATACATCTGAATTCGCCCGGAACTCCTTGATAGAAAGAGAATAACATAAGCTGCAGAAAAGAACAGAACTGTAACCCGTAGATCATGACAAGACGTTCCCCGGACCGGTGGCATAGCCCCTTCACATATGTGCGTGAAATGCGTACCGGAGGGCCTATATGCCGGCTTCAGGGCTGTGGCGGCCTGTATCTATATCACCGACAGTCATTGTCTCACCGGAAAACGGGAACCCTACTGTGATCCGGATTGGGTGTCCCGGCCCTGGATAAAGGCATGCGGATGGGGATGTAAACCTTAAGTATTTGCTGAAGTGAAAAATTTTAAAGAGGTTTTGGAAAGGTATGGTGCAAGTTGCACAAGAGAGTTAATTGTGGATTGTTTGGAGACAGAAAGGGCTTTATAACAATGGATGTACAGGGATCTCTACATTTTGCACAATATCGACAACGGGGTTAAATGGGGAAAAGTGTGATCAAAAAACCTTTTAAAACCGTACTTTTTTTCATTTTTCAACAGTCCTGAAATTTTGTTGTGAAAATGCTTTCGTGATTTTTACCACTTTAAATCGTCTATGGCAGATGGTATTATCTTTCTCGGTCGGCAGGTTGACGCTGCTGTATGCTGCAGCGCAAATAAATAAACGACCGGGGGGTTGTTTCTATGAGTTGTTTCAAGGTGTCCGAAAGTGTGGATCCCGGAGTGACCATCATATATAACGAGTTTCTGGACGAATACATGGGCCAGGCAAATGAGATACAGCTCAAGGTATATCTGTATCTCATGAGAGTGCTCAGAGTGGGTAAACCCACAAGTGTTGCTGATATAGCGGAGAAATTTAACTTCACGGACCGTGAGGTGAAGAAGGCTCTTTCCTATTGGGAAAAAGAGGGGCTTCTGGAGGTGAAAAAGGACAGGAGCCGTTCTGTGGAGGGTATCAGAATGCTCACTCCCTGGTACAGCGCCACCGACGCCGTATATGTGGAGGAGGAAGAGGAGAAACGTGAGGTCAAACCCGAAAAACCCGCAAAGAAGGTGAAACAGGAAGAGAGCGCAGCTGCGGGAGAGGACGAGGATACCGCCCAGATCCTGTATCTTGCAGAAGTTTATCTGGGAAGACCCCTCACAAGTACAGACACCAGATCGATCATATTTATCTCCTCGGAATTACATTTTTCTCCCGAATTGGCGGATTATCTGATACAATACTGCGTGCAGGGTGGCCATAAAGACATGAGATATATCGAAAAAACGGCTATCGCATGGGCTGAGAGAGGCGTGGAGACCGCATCCCAGGCAAAGCTGCAGGTTGCTCCCATGGACAGTTCGGTCTATGACGTTATGAACGCTCTGGGCAAGTCTTCCAAGCCCACCAGGGCGGAGATAGCATTTATAGAGAAATGGAAGGATACCTACGGATTTGATCTGGATATGATAATGGAGGCCTGCAGGAAGACCGTGCTGGCCACGGACAGTCACAGATTCAATTACGCTGACGGGATCCTGAGCAAATGGCATTTGGAAGGTTTTTCCAGCTTAAGTGACGTGGAAAAAGCAGAGATTGACAGAAAAGGCCAGAGGATCAGAGCAGTAAGGCAGGGACAGGGTGCCAGGAAGAGAACGCAGTCTTCGTCCATGAGAGGTGATTACGACACGGGGGAGATAGAAAAGACGCTTCTCAGCAACGGTAATTATTGAGGGATCAGTACAAAGAGAGATGGCTTTAAGAAACGATCTGTTTGATGAAATAATGCATGGATATGATGTGCGCCGTCTGGAGCGGGACCGTCTCATAATGGAGAGGAGACGGCAGCTCTGTGAAAACGTATCCGGTTACAGGGAACTGGATATGGAAGCCGAAAAGTTAAACGCCGATATGGTGAGGGCTCGCATGAAAAATGACAGCCACAGGGGCGATGATTTCAGGCTTAAGGTGTCGGAAATACGAGACAGACAGAGGGAACTGCTCATACAGAACGGATATGACCCGGATTATCTGAATCCTCCTTACCAGTGTCCGAAGTGCAGGGATACGGGGTTTGTGGACAGTGGGGAACAGTGCAGCTGCCTTTTGACCAGGAAAAGAGATCTTTTATACGATCAGTCAAACATAAAAAAAGTCCTTTCCCATGACAATTTTCAAAATCTTTCGTATGATTATTATGAAGGAGAGCATCTGGACAGGTTCAGGAAAGCGGTATCAAAATGCAGGGAATTCTGCGACAGCTTTTCCGAAAAACAGATGAATCTCTTTTTTTACGGTACTCCCGGCTGCGGCAAATCATTTCTTTCCTGCTGCGTGGCGGAAGAACTGTTGAAAAAAGATGTGGCTGTGATATATTACAGCAGCCAGCAGTTTTTTGACGCCCTGGCAAAGCAGACCTTCGACAGGGATGATGTGTCTGAGAGCGAGTACGCTCTTTTGGATATACCTCTCCTCATAATCGATGATCTGGGGAGTGAACTCAAGAACAGCTGGTCTGAACCGGGGCTTTTCACCTGCATAAACACCAGGCAGATAGCGGGCCTTCAGACCATTATTTCCACAAATCTGAACCTGGACGATCTGAGGGACAGATACGGGGACAGGATATTTTCCCGGATAATGAGCAATTACGAGATCTTTTTGATGACGGGACCGGATATCCGGATGGTGGACAAGCGCCGCCGGATGAAGAAT
>JAILIO010000008.1 GCA_024695225.1 Lachnospiraceae bacterium | reverse complement strand
GGTTGAAACGATGGGGTCGATAACGATGTAATCAACACCTGACTGAATGAAGGTACGAACTGCTTCCAGCTGTGCAGCGGAATCATTGTCGCAATCAACGAACTGAAGATCAAATCCGTTCTCTGCTGAGAATGCGTCCTGAACAGAACCGGTTGCGGCTGTACGCCAGTCTGATTCATGTCCGACCTGAGCAAAACCTACGGAAATGACATCGCCTGTTGCGCCTGCATCTTCCTTGACGGTCTCTGCTGCTGCCGCAGGGGTCTCTGCTGTTGCTGCAGGAGTCTCTGCTGCAGGGGTCTCTGCTGCGGGAGCTTCCGCTGCAGGGGCTGCAGGAGTCTCTGCTGCAGGGGCGGGAGCTGTGCCGCCGCAGGCTGCCAGCGTAAGTGCCATTGTAGCTGTAAGAATTGCTGATAAAACTTTTTTCCTCATTACTGATTTCCTCCCTTTTCTTAGTTTTTTAGGTTTGATATAAACTCCCTACAGGAATTTACATTGGAATACTTGTTATAATAATCACTATTCAGATAAAAGTCAAGTAGTAAAACAAGTTTATTTTTTTATATACAAGTCAGCTTAACAAGTTCTTGATACTTCCCCTCATCACCGGATCTGGATTATACAAGTAGCCGCCGCTGAAGTCCCTGGTCTCTATCATTTTCAGTATGATCTCTGCGGCCTTTTTTCCAAGCTCTTCCTTGGGATGGGGAAATGTGGTGAAAGGCACCGGCACCATGCCGGTTATTGCGGCATCGTCGATGGAAACTATGGACAAATCCTCCGGGACTCTGACGCCTCTCTTTATGATCAGATCTTCAAATACACAGCCGATCTCGTCGTTGTAACACTGGACGGCGGTACAGCCCTTGAGCCTGTTTGATATCTCGTCCATCCTGTCCGACAGATGCCTGCTGGCGTATGAATCAAACCATATGATGCGCCTGTTGTCCATCTCAAGTCCGGAAGACAGCATTGCATCCTGAAACCCTTCAAACCTGAGCATTCCCTGGGCATCGTCCAGTTTGAACCGTCCCCCGATCTTCTTATGCCCCGCGTCTATCAAGAGCTGGGCCGCTCTGTGGGCAACTGTGCGGTCATCCAGGGATACCAGAGGCACCTTCCCCTCGAAAGCGGGGTAAATGGCGTTGAAGAAAAGTACGGGGATACCCTTGTCCATAAGTTCCTGATAAAGGGAGAGATTGTAACAGGGCATCGTGCCGCAGGAGGGCTCTACTATAAGGCCGTCTATGTCATCCTTGGAGAGAAGGCTCTTTAAGATCTTTCTCTCCCGGTTTGAATTGTTGTTGGTGAAACTGATCTGGACAGTGCAGCCGTTTTCAGACAGCACCTCTTCGATGCCCCTTATGGTACGGGGAAAGATATATCCGTCCACATATGTGGAAATAATGGCGATCTGCCCTGTCTTTGCCCTGTCCGGGATGACTGCCACGCCGGAGCCGTCCCTTAAGAAGGAGCCGCTGCCCCTCACAGTCTTTATTTTTCCGGACTTCTCAAGTTCTTTGATCCCATGCCGCACCGTCACCCTGGACAGTCCCAGCATGGAAGTGAATTCGTTCTCCGAAGGAAGGCGGTCACCGGGCACAAGCTTTCCCGCTTTCACCGCATCGTCCACCCAGTTTTCTACCAGCCTGTATTTAGGCTCTTTCCTTCCATTTGTCGTATTCATCCTGCCTTCTCTCTCACTCTGTGTATGCCTAACTTGTCTTGTCAAGACTGATACAAGTATACAAGATGTATTATTTACTGTCAATACTCCATATGTTGTGTCCCCACAGCACAGATAAGACCATATATACAAGTTATCCCAAAGCCATATCTGTCATAAAAAAAAGCATACAGGCACCGGCAGATATGCCGATGCCCGTATGCGCTGCAAAACCCCCGGGATCACGCCCGGATGCCGGTCACCCTGAAGTCCAGTTTCTCTATGGTCTCTTTTATCACCGACTCCGGCGTGTCTCCGTAGACAGACACCTTTGCGGTGTTATTTGCCAGATTCACCTTTGATATCACATCCGGGATCTCATTTAAATGCTTCTCCACCCTGTTCTTGCAGTTCGTGCAGTGCATTCCTTCGATATCCACAGTGTACACGGTCTTTGGCTTTCCCGGCAGTTTCTTCTTCGGAACCTTCTCTTTTGGCCCGCCGCAGCAGGAGCCCTCTCCCTTCATGTGGACTATGGTAGTCCTGACAGCCGGGATCAGGATCAGGAGCAAAACAACTATGATAATGATATCCTGTGAGTTCATTCTTTTTTTCCTCTCTTTTTTGATCAACTTCCGAACATCTCCCCCCGGGCACCCCGGATACTGTCTCATTGTCCGCGATTGTGAAATGGTAAACTTTCGATCATTTGTGACAGCTTATATCTGCAATCATTTGTGAAAGCTTATATCTGAGATCGCAATACAAGAGTACAGGCAACCGGGTCATCTCCGGTTGCCTGCGGAAAGCGTTCTTACTGACTTTTTCGGGAGGAGCATTCCATCGCTGCCTTTGCCTTGGAACAGTTTCCTGCCATTGGGCATCCGATGCACCTCGCTCCTTTTTTCTTTTCTTTGTAGATGTAATATACAGCAGCTCCCAACATACATATTATGACCAGCGCTGCGATCACATTTACCAGGATCACCTGCATAAAACTCACCTCACTCCCGAAACAGTATAGATCAAGAGTATATCAGCATCAACTAAGTTTGCCTAAACTCAGGCTTCGCCTCAAACTCAGTTGTTTGCTGCAGACAGTTTGTATTCTTCCAGCACCTTTTTCTGGTTGGTCTTCACCAGATACACCAGGATTCCGGCAAACACTGCAAGGGTTATCAGGCCGGGTATAAATCCTGCCCCGGGAGCTCCGGTGGTCACTATGGTGCCGATCTGATACACCAGGTATCCCACGGTGAAGCCGGTGCCCAGCTGGAGAGCGATGGCGCCCCACAGCCATTTTGCGGACTTCATCTCAGAATTCATGGCGCCAAGGGCTGCGAAGCAGGGAGGTGTATAGAGGTTGAACATAAGGTATGCAAGGGCTGCCACCTTGGTGATCTGCATGGCGGTCATAACTGCATTCCCTTCTCCCACAAGAGCCAGTTCTTCGGTGTCGATAAAGTTTGTCAGGCCGTAAACAACGGCGATGGTTCCCACCACGTTCTCCTTTGCGATGAATCCGGTGATGGCTGCCGCTGCCAGCTGCCAGGAAGCGATACCCACAACAGGTACCAGAAGTACTGAGAAGGGACCGGCGATGCTGGCCAGGATGGATGTGTCTTCCATTCCCTCTTCAACCACCTGGAAGCTCCAGTTGAAGGTCTGCATGATCTGAACGACTGTATTACATACCAGGATGACTGTTCCCGCCTTTACGATATATGCTTTTCCTCTTTCAAGCATTGATTTAAATGCAAATCCGAGGCTGGGAACCTTGTATTCGGGAAGCTCGATGATAAAGAAGGACTTCCTGTATTTCATGCCCGTGAGAGCCTTGATCAGAAGGGCTCCCAGGAGAATAAGGACGATGCCCAGCATATAGCACACAAAACTGACCCATTTTGATTCAGGGAAGAACGCCCCTGCAAACAGGGCGATAACGGGAAGCTTTGCGCCGCAGGGCATGAAGGTTGCAAGCATTGCCGTGGAACGTCTCTCACGCTCGTTGCGGATGGTACGGCAGGCCATGATAGCAGGGATGCCGCAACCGGTTCCGATGATCATGGGGATGACTGACTTTCCGGAAAGACCCACTCTCTTGAAGATGGGGTCGAGAACAACAGTAGCTCTCGCCATGTATCCACAGTCCTCCAGAAGGGCGATGAGGAAATACATGACCATGACCAGGGGCAGGAAGCCCACAACAGCGCCCACGCCGCCGATGATACCGTCAACGAGAAGGGCGTAGAGCAGAGGATTGGCATCAGCCATCATTTCTCCAACCCAGCCCTGGAAGGTCTCGATCCAGCCCACCAGTATATCTGCAAGCCAGGTTCCAACGGTTGTCTGGGAGATGTAGAACACAACCCACATGATGGCTGCGAAAATGATTATACCGAGGATGGGATTCGTGACTATCTTGTCGATGCTGTCTCCCACATTTTTGTCTTTTGTGAAAACCTTGCGGTTCTCAACTTCCTTCACAATGCCGTTTACAAAATCGAAACGCTTGCGGTCTGAAGTTTCAACTGCTTCCTTGTTGCTGAGGTCCACCCTTCCTTCGTCGTAAGGGGCCTTCTGTCCGGCGCCTTCCAATCCGGCTGCGGTCTTCACAACATCTTTGAGCCCGCTTTCGGATGTGGCAACTGTCTTTATGACAGGGCAGCCCAGCTTCTCGGAAAGCTTTTTCTCGTCCACCGTGTTGCCCTTCTTTTCATTGAGATCGCTCTTGTTCAGGGCTACGACCACAGGGATCCCCAGCTCCCGAAGCTGGGTGGTGGTAGCCCTGAACAAGAGCGAACTCACTGAAA
>JAILIO010000004.1 GCA_024695225.1 Lachnospiraceae bacterium | reverse complement strand
GAATATGAACGATGAAAATGAACGATGACAATGAAAGATGAAAATGAATTATGCAAATGAATGATGCAAATGATCTTATTCTGTACATCGATCATTTGCATCATTCATTTGCATAATTCATTTTCATCGTTCATTTTCATCGTTCATTTTCATCGTTCATAGTCCGCACTGTGTAATACCCTCGCTTACCTGAAATAATTGAATGCTTCGTCATTTATATTGTAAGGGTATGTCTCCAGAACTATCAAGTCGTAAGTGTCACCGGACACTACCTGTCCTATATCCAGAAGCCCCGTATCCTCCAGAGACCAGACAGCATCGATCTCTCCGCACCCGGCAGCCAGGAAGGATATCACGGG
Source organism: Lachnospiraceae bacterium (assembly GCA_024695225.1). Taxonomy (GTDB): domain Bacteria; phylum Bacillota; class Clostridia; order Lachnospirales; family Lachnospiraceae; genus JAEELB01. Next base: position 9,830 of record JAILIO010000004.1, on the reverse strand, counting down.
GGAGAAATAAGAGTCTCTTATGTACAACACCTTCGGTCTGTCAGGATAGTCCAGATTCTCAATATGATCATAATAATTAAGTCCGTTCAGGTAAAGTGAATAATAAGAATCCGAATACACATCTTTATTCAGGAACACATCGGTATGCATCAGAGCTTCGGTAAAATCACCGTATTTATGTTCTTCATACCCTTCCACATTTCGCATGCTGACCCTGTCAAAATGACATTCATATTTGGGCCACATGGCAGTAAAGGGTTCCTTGTCCACAAAACCCAGTCCGGAGCCACGTCCCATAGAACCGAACATGACATTGTCATACTTTTCGACCCTGTAATTCTTCATATCAAGGGTGATCCCGTCCGGGTCCAGGTCGATGTCAAACCTTTGTTTTAATGTGTTGTTCAGCACATTCGCACACACGAAAGCTGCGGGTATGGTCCAGTGGTGATCTGTCTTGAAAAAGGCATCCTCATAAGTCATCCAGTCAAAAATACCTGCATTCCTGAGGTCCAGCGTATCTATCCCCAGCCGGTTCAGGTTCATTATCAGTTCGTCCGTCACTGGATTGGGGTCATTTATGGGAGTCCCGGCAGGCAGTTTTGTCTTTCCGGGAGTGTATTTTGATGGCGTGATCACATAGATCACCTTTGTGTCATTTGCAGCCACCGAATCCTTCAGTTTCCTCACTCTGGCTGCGTACTCAAACACATTGTCGTCCTCCTCCCGGTAGAAGGCGGCATATTGCATATAGCCTTCAGAATCCTTGAAGTATTTGAAGTCATTTATCTCATGCTTCCCCTGTAGTCTTGCATAAAAGCCATTCAGCCAAAGGAGTTCTTTTGAAAAGATCAGGTTATCATTTACCGCTCCCTCGCACTTGGAGACTATGCTGCTTCCCAGATCTGCCCAGTACAGTATTTCGTTTTTGCCCTCCCTGTCCTGCCTGTCGTAGTATTCTACAGCTTTCTCAACCTGATCTGCGATGGGCACTCCGTTCATGTACAGGTTGACGCCGAAAAAGCAGAATAAAAGCATGATGAACACAGCTGCAAAGATGTACTTCCTGAGCATGTACATCTCAATAGCATTGTTCTTTTTTACATTGTTTCTTTTCTCTTCTCTCTCAGCATTCATAATGGTCGTCAGAAATTAAAGTAAATGAACGGGTTGTAGCTTCCGCTGGACAAGCTTGCCAGGCAAAGCGCAAATATCAAAAGCAGGAAAGGCGCATACAGCACGTTTATCACCTTTGACCTGAATTTTTCCGGATGGTCATATGTGTACTTTTCAATGATCTGACCCACGGGCATGCAGAACAGTATTCCGAGAGTCAGCTGCAGCCAGTTTTCCTTTAACAGCAGCATACACAGATCTGAATACACGCCGTTATTGTTCAGCGCAAACATATTCCTGAAAAATCTCCCCGCCTGGTACAGGGAGTCCGCCCTGAATATGACCCAGGCAAAATTTATTATCAGCAGGGAATACAGATGCCGTACCCAGGGTCTCGTGGTCTTTGAAGGAAAATCAAAGAACCTCTCCGCCAGCTGCATGAGGAAATAAAACATCCCCCAGAATATGAAGGTTATATTTGCTCCGTGCCAAATACCGGTCAGCAGCCAGACCACAAATATATTTCTCACCATATAGTCCTGATTTGCCACCCTGTTTCCGCCCAGGGGAATGTACACATACTCTCTGAACCAGCTTGTGAGGGATATGTGCCATCTGCGCCAGAAGTCAGAGATGGAATCCGCGATATAAGGATAGTTGAAGTTCTCCGGGAAGCGGAAGCCGAAGATGGCCCCCAGTCCGATAGCCATATCCGAATAAGCTGAGAAATCATAGAAGATCTGCAGGCTGTAGGCGATGCTCCCAAGCCAGGCGAGCATTGCAGGCACGGCATATCTTTCATTTCCTATGGCTGACAGCGTAAATATGTGATCCGCCATGGCGGCAAAGGCATTTGCCAAAAGCACTTTCCTGCCAAGGCCGGTCACAAAGCGGCAAAGCCCCAGTGTAAATCCCCTGACTGAGGACTTCCTGTTCCTGATCTGGTCTGAGATGGTGCGGTACTGGATGATGGGACCTGCGATGAGCTGCGGGAAGAAGGCGATATACAGACCCACGTTGAAGGGGTTCTCTGCGTCAGTATCCCCTCTGTACACATCCACCACGTAGGACAGCGCCTGGAAGGTGTAGAAGGATATTCCGATCGGCAACGTCATCTGCGGCACAGTGACCTTTAGCCCTGCGGAATTCAGTATGCCCGCCACAAACCCCAGATACTTGAATATAAATAAAGACAGAAGATTTAATGTCACCACTATCACAAGTATTAATTTCTTAACACCGTCCTTCCCGGCCTTTTGCACCCAGTAGGCCGCAAGGGAATTCAGCAGTATGGACGCGATCATAAGCAAAACATAGACCGGCTCGCCCCAGGCATAGAAAATAAGGCTCATTATCAGGAGCCACACGTTCTGCAGGGTTCTGGAAAATGAAAGCAGATAATACACCAGAACCGTTACAGGAAAGAAATATAGGAGAAATACCAGGCTTGAAAAGAGCATCTATTTTCTCCCCACCAATACCAGCGGCACAAAGAAAAGCACTGCCGCTATCATAAGCACCGCCAGATTAGCCACATTTCCGGTGGTGTCAAATTCTGTAAGTTCTTCCAGCTGTTTAATGTCGGGACCCATTGCCGCCCCGTGCTTGTGGATATAATTCTTTATTACAGCTATCTCATCGTAATAGTGTTTGTTCATCCTGGTGAGCACAAAGCCCTGTTTTATATCGTCCTGAAGGTAATAATTGCCCGGATTTCTCCCTGAATCGTCCAGATAATCAGCAGCCCACCTGTACCATTCCCTTGTCCTGGCGGACTTCAGGTATGCTATGGCCTCATCCATGACGGCATATACATGGTCCTCGTCAAGGGTGCTCCGTCTCAGGATGCTGTACTCTTTTTCCAGCTGACGGACGAATTTAAGATCCAGCGTGAGCCTGTCGTAGAGAGGTTTTGTCTGAAAAGCCAGATTTCCCACGTTCATGGCCTCCGCAAAGTAATTGTCCATGCCCTGGTCAAAATCCCAGACCGGTCCCATCTTAAGCCTTCCTCTTTCAGACTTGTACATATATGTGGAATGATTTCCCGCATCGTAATTCCCAAAGAATTCATTCAAAAGAAAATAATCGATAAAGGACTGGACATCTATGTATTTGCTGTAGGTCTCAAAGGTCCTGAAAGTATTTGAATAGAGTACCATCTCCACCCTGGAGAAATCCTTTTCAATGAACTTTTTTATCTTCTCATCGTATCTGGACTTTCCGGGATACTTGACCCCTATGTATTCCGGCGCATATCCATTGAGCCTCCCATAGGTATCCAGCATGGGATCAAAGGATGTATATCTGTCCCTGCGTATCAGATAACTGGAAAAGTCGTCTGACTGATTATATGGTTCTATGTTTACCCGGGTCTTCCCTCTGGACACAGCCTCTGTCAAAAGGAGGACACCTTCGTATTCCAGGCCTCCGTCCTTCCTGATCATGACCTCGCAGAATTCACAGTCGGGTGCTGTATCCATTATCTCTGCGCTGATCCTGTATGCCAGATAATTCCTGAGCATGCTCTTGTCAGCCATGGAACCGTTCAGCACCCAGTCCGCTCCGTCCCCCATTCCCAGCAGGTTCAGTTCGTTCTTGTCTCCGTTTTCATTTACCAGTTTCAGGAGATACTGCTCTTTGTCGTAGCTGTAGGACGTGTGCCCTCTTTTCTTGATACGCATTTCAGAGACATTTTCAGGTTTGTCGCTAACCCTGTTTACCCCGGTACCTGTGTCGATCACCTCTATGTGACCTGTGGTGTACGGATCCGTATCATAAACTACCTCTTCACTTCCCTCAAAGTCCTTGTAATCAGGCAGTTCCCCGTCTATTTCCATGATCACTATGGGAAGGTTTGTAATAAATCCTTCCTGCACCATAAAATCCTTACTCAGATATTTAAGCGGGTCCTCTCCTGATATATCCGGTCTGTATTCGTGATAGTTGTGAGGGATCGGAGTATTTTTCTTTTGCCCCTCGACATAAAGGTAGCGCAAATAAAAGCACAGAGAAAAACATCCGGCGCACACGAAAAATATAAGGAGTCTGGTCTTGAACCGTGACAATTACTGTGTGATCTCCGTATCCTGCAGAACAGCGCAGGCAGACCTGACACCGTCCATTGCACTGATCAGGGGTGCCAGCTTTCCGTTATCTTTTTCCACGTTTTTCAAGGCTTTTCCTGAAACCTGATAAATGATCTCGGTCAACCCGTCTTTGGATGTGTTCTGCATCTTAAGGACCTGTTTTCCGCCGAACAGATCGTTCATCCTCTCGTGAACAGTGTCGGTGACGCCTGTATCCATACGGATCACCACCATGACACATTCGGCATCATGAACCGCGCCGAATATGGCCAGGAATGAAAACAGGACCACACTGCCGATGGCCGCCACCATATAATCAGACACACCGCAGCAGATACCCACCGCTATACACCAGAAAATATAAGCTGTATCCCTGGGATCCTTTATGGCAGTTCTGAACCTGACGATGGAAAGAGCACCCACCATACCGAGTGAAAGAGATATGTTGTTTCCTATGACGCTCATGACAAGTGTGGTTATCAGCGTCAGCATGACAAGGGATATATTGAATTTCCGGCTGTAGACAGGACCGGAAAATGAGATCCTGTATGAAATAAAAATAAGCGCCGCTATAGCTGCTGCAGCAGCGAAGTTCAAAAGCATGGTCTCCAGTGTCAGAGCCCCCGCCTCGTTGATCAGTAGATCGTAAATCTGTTGTTTCATCCTGTAATTCCCCTCCCAATTAATCCGCCTAACGCTTCACCACCGCGCAGCCATAATTTTTATCTATTGTTCATAACTGTTTTTTTTTTCTTGGAAATTTCCTCTATGGGCATCAACATCTCTAACTCTTTGTCATCTCCTGCCATGCCTTGTGATGGTCCTGGCCATGACATATTTACTGTTTGAAACCTGTTGGGCCCCGCTTTTCTTTATGATCTGTCTCACCGGGGACATGAGCACCCCGCTGAACTTCACTTCCATAGTGATGGAACCGGGTTCTGTCACAGGCCACAGCACCGCATCCCTGTCAAATATATCCAGATCGCTCTCGGTAGAACACAGTTCGGAATCAAACGTAATACGGGTTTCAGAATATTCAGAGACAAAAGCGGTCCTCCGATATACCACAATACATTTCGGTCTGTATACCCCGCAGGCCATCTCTATATACAGTTTTTGTCCCAACTCACCGGGCTTGTCCAGCAAGAGGGAGTATTCCCCATCCTGTATCCTTTCAGTTTCCCACTTGGTGAGAAGTATGGAACGCTTTCTCTGTTGTTTCCCTGTCTTCTCCTTAAGTTCCATCTTAAGAGGACTGCCGGGGGTATCATATGTCCTGAGCCTGATCTTTCTCCTGACATCAAGGCCGTCCAGTTTCGCAGAGAAATCCGCATCATCCGGAGTGTCAAAATACAGGGACCTGATCACATAGCCATCCTCTCCCCCGTTGGAATCGGGCTCCAACACCTCAGAGAGAGCATTCCTGATCACTGCCGCCGATGCTTCATTTACGATATATTTAAGTTCATTCCTAAGGACCTCAGGCAACTCCCTCTCCTTTATCCCTTATAACTTTTACTTCAATTTTTTATAGTACTTATTAAATTTTATTCTCTGTATCTGCAGTCCCGGTCACATCCGTTCCTGCATCTTCGCTCTTATTTGCGCCTTTGGCTTCTTTCTTCCTCTGCTTCTCCTCCAGCTTTCGCTGTTTCTCTTCCTCTTCCTTCTGCCTCTCCTCAACAGTCTTCAGTTTTAAAAGATCGTCGTAGGAATTGTAGGTCATTCTCTCAAACCTGTGCCTGTACTGCACTATCCCACCGGTGAACATGAGAAGAAACCCTGCGATAAAATCCGGAATGATCAGTTTGTATACAAAGAAATATAAAACTATAAACGCCAGTATCCCGCCGAGGATGGCAGAGATGATATACTGATACCGCAAAAGCCAGTTTCTCACATGCAAAAATCTGATCAGTTTCCCAAAGGCCACGGAAATAAAGAATATGACCATGGTACCCATAAAGGTTATGAGCACAAACACAAACATCTGGACAGATCTTATGGATGTCATCCTGCACGCAGGGCCTATGCTCAGCCAGCCCACAAAGAGGGATGCCAGCACCGGTATCACGGCAGATATGGTCTTATATCCCGAATAGCAGAGAACAACCACCGCTATCAGGGCGACCACCACCAAGATGAATCTGACAAGGCTTTCTGAAAAGATGTTTTCAATGTCTATCTCGGGTAATGTCAGTATAACTGCATCTTTGTTGATAAATAATTCTTTCATAATCTTAAATTTTAATTAATTTTGTATTATTAGTCAATAATGTCGTATAAACTATTCCGTTTTCAATCTCTCAGCGGCGTCTAATGCGGCATTGTTGTCCACCTCTGCCACTATCCCATTGTTGTGGATCAGTTCAAGCGCCCTCTCCCGGTCGCTCTCCTTGACCTCTATAAAATAAATATCCCTGTCTATCTTTCCTCCGCCCCCGAAGTTTCTGGGATCAAGCTTCGCCCCGCATCCACCGGATGCCACGGGATCGGCAAAATAATGGCCTGCCCGCACGCCTTTGAAATCATTGTCCTTCAAAAGCTGTTTGATCTGTTTCCAGGTCTCGCTGTCCTTTTTCTTGAAAATAGTCACTTTCTTTTCAAACATAACTGCACCTCCTGTGGCTTTTTAAACATATGCAAATTATAGTTGAACCCTGTTTACACCATCCCTTTTACCCGCAGCATAAAACCTCTTATGATCTTTTTATGAAAATGTTAACCCACTGTTTACTCCAGCCCATTTTCCAGAGGCATAAATCCTCTTATGATCTTTTTATGAAAATGATAACCCTCTGTTTACACCATCCCATTTATCTGAGGCATCAAATTCTCTGAGGGCTTTTTCCACAAGTTCGCTGACTCCCCGGCTTATCTGGGACAGGGAGCTGATCCTGATATATTCGTTCCCGTAGATGCGGTGAAGATTCTCGATATTTGCCCCGGAGCCGTAAAATATGGCGCTCACTGTGGTACCTGCAGACCTTATCCTGCTTACAGCATCTGTGGTTTCCAAAACCCCGTTTTCTCCTTCGTATCTGAGAGGACCTCCCTTTCTGTCCGAAGACACGGGGACAGAATCATTTGGAGATGCATCAGTCAGCACCATCAGCAAATGCTTTTTACGCATGCCACCGGATCTGAGATCGTATCTGTCCATGAGATATGCGGCGGCACCGAGCCCCAGGGAATCCCTGTTCCAGCCTCCCGCGAAATAATCGGGGATACCGGCAGTTCCTCTGTCATCAAAATCCTTCAAAACCTGTAAGACGGTGATCCCCCTGATGCTTCTGAAAGAGGCGACAGCCACAGGAATTTCGCACTTCTCAAGTGAATCTGATATCACAAGGCTTTGGGAAGCTATGATCTCCTGGGTGTTCATACGGCTGGTGGATGCGTCCAAAAGCAGCATGACAGATATATCCTTCTCTCTCTCATCCCCCGGTCTCAAAAACACATGTGTATCCTTTAGTACAGGAAGCCTGTAGGAGAGTCTTACATCCAGGGATCCGCCGGTACTCTCCTCCGGCAGCGGTTCCGCATAGGATGAAAACACAGCCTCAAACTGTGAACGCAGCCTCCTTTTGGATGCCGAGATAAATTGAGCGTTTTTTTCAAGGTATTTCCGGTTTCTCTGTCCCTGCAGGAGCGCGTCTTTTATCTCTGCAGATGTCTGATCTTCGCTGTGTAAATGTCCTCCCCCAAAAAATATTTCCGCATCCCTGTCTCCATGTCTCAGCAACCTGTCACGAATGAGTTTCATCTCAGGCTCAGGGATGATACTGTTTCCAAAGACCTTTTCAATATAGTCAAGATCTTTTTGCCTTTCCTCTGAAGACGGTACCCCGTATGGTCTCTGACCATTTTTTCTGAGCCTCCCCTTGGGATCCTCTAAAGCCCCGGTCCGTACGATCAGGCGGTCCTTATTTTTATCATTTCCTAAATGGAATAATCTCCCGAGCCCTGATCTTTTTTTGCCTTTATTCCCCGGGGATACGCCAAAGACATCCGCCTTGAAAAACTCCTTAAGAAAAATATCCATGGCATTTATAACTCCGTCGGTATCCAAATCCCCCGGAAATAAGAGCGCATCCCTTATCCTCTGTTCCCTGGGGGTGAGGACCGGTTTTCTCCTTCCGGTGACCTCAGCCCACCTGGCTTCATGCTGGTCAAAGGTGAGCATGCTCTGCAGCATCATCTGCTGTTTTGACATGGCATACATATCTTTAAAAAAGAGTTCTCCATGCTCCTGTCTCAAGCCTGAAAGGGCCATCCTCTCCCGTGACCCCCTTCCGTAGGCCGAGGATTCCAGACCGAGCCAGAGAAGATCATCAAATTCATCCCTTTTTATAAATGACGCCACCCTGTCAAAGAAGTTATAAAGTTTTTCCCTGTCGTAGTACTTCATGACCAGTCCCACAACGGTATTCATATAAAAATCAGCGCTTCCGTCCAGGGAAAATGCCATAAAATATGGCTCTGCTCCGTAATCCTCTGCGGCATTCCATATTATGTTGAGAGCCCTTCTCTGCTCCCCCGAATACTGTCTTACAAGCATTTATCTTTTCCCTGCGCTCACTCAGGCAATAACTGTACTGTCAAATATGTTTTCGGCGCGAAGATCCCCGGGTATGCGTGCTTTTATAACATCCCTTACAAGCTCTCTTTCATAGGGGTCAAAGGTCTTGTTTGCGATGCACATATCAAGGGCCGCCCCGGCCCCTGTCCCAAGAGCCATCATATCAATAGCGTCCAAAAGTCCTCTGAGATCCAGCGCCCGTTCTGATATCTCTCCCTTTTCAGCTTTTCTGTTGAGCTCATAGAAAAGCTTTGAAAACTGGGAAACCATATTGTCCTTAAGACCGGGAAATCTGAACCTCAGGAGCCTGCCCAGATCATTTTCTCCTATAACCGGCATCTCCAGCACAACAAATCTTGAACAGAGAGCTTCGTTTAGTTCCCGAGTCCCCGCATATCCATAATTCATAGTCCCGATAAACCGGGCAGCCGGAACTATATCCACCTTCCTGTACCCCGGTATGTCCATCACCCTCCTGTGATCCAGACATGAATGCATTACGGACAGCGCCTCGTTTTTGGCCATATTGATCTCATCCAGCACCACAAAGCCGCCCTTCTCGGAAGCAAGAGTCATGGGGCCTTTACGAAAAACCACCCTGTCCCCGTCAAAGGTGTCCGTCCCCACCAGATAGGATGCGTCTGTTCCCACATGAAATGAAACATTCCACAGGGGTCTTTCAAACAGAGCAGAAAGATTCTCTGCAAATATGTTTTTTCCGGTGGCCTTGGGCCCGGTCAAAAGAAGATTCTTTGAGGACAGAAGAGCCGAAAGAGCCTGTTCCCATACCTCTTTCCCATAATAGAAACAAATTGGTGAAGGTATCCTCCCTGCTTCCTCATCTGCAGGGGCAGTTTCTGCAATATATTTTTTCACCCCAGCCACAAGGTTTTTGTCTATATTTTCATTCTCGATAAATTCAAGGACTTTATTTTCCATGGCTGTGATACCTCCGGTTCATTCTCATACTCTAAAGCAGTCCTGTCATCAATATTTATCTGTGTCAGATTATCAACCCTGCGCGGGATACTTCATCTTCTCAA
>JAILIO010000003.1 GCA_024695225.1 Lachnospiraceae bacterium | reverse complement strand
GACTCCAGATTTGCGGCCACGGTGGATGCGGACACTGTGAATGTGGTACCCCTGGTTGCAGGGGAAGTGACCTCAAAATTCTTTGAGGTTGGCGACCACGTAAATGAAGGCGACCTGCTGTTCACGATAGATGACGAAGCAGCCAGGATAGCTGTGGACCAGGCAAACGCATCTCTCACCACCGCAAAGGCAAGTTACGACACGACCCTGGCCCAGAACGCTTCAGCCCAGGCTCAGAGCGGCGTCACCTTTGCAGGCATACTGGAAAATGAAGAGCAGCTGAAATATTCCCTGAATTCCGCAAAAGCAGGCAGCATCGAAGCCCAGTACAGCGCGAATTCGGCCCACAGGACCTTGGAATACTACGAAGCCCAGATCACCAACATAAATGATGACATATCCAATGCAAACTCCGCCCTGGACACGATAAACAGCGCCATAAACAAGGCAAAAAAAGCCGGGGCAGACACCACAGCCCTTGAGACCCAGAAATCTTCCATAAAATCCACCATCAGCACTTTGGAGAGCACAAAGGACCAGATGGAGATGTACAGGGATACAGGGAGAAACAGCGCGGGAAGCGCGGACACTGCTTACATGAACACCCTGGAAGCCATAAAGCTCGCGGAACTTCAGCTGGCCAACTACCAGAAATATTCCGAGGTGGCTGCCATGTGGGGGATAAACGCCTCTCTGGTGGCTGCGGATTCCAGCCTCAAGTCTGCAGATGCCGCTGTGAAACAGGCCCAGGCAAATGTGGAAAATGCCAAGATCGCCCTGGGACACACCACGGTCACGGCCCCGGTTTCCGGCACCATAACAGCCATAAATGTATCGGAGCACAACCTGGCAGCTCAGGGAAGCGTGGCCTACACCATTCAGGACGAGACGCAGAAGAAGATCGTCTTCTATGTGGCCGATGAGACAGCGAAAAACTTAAAACCCGGAAATCCCGCCGTGGTATCCAGAAACGGTGAGGAATATCCTGCAAAGATAAGCGAAGTGGGAACAACCATAGACCAGAACACCGGGCTTTACAAGATAAAAGCCACCACTGACGGCGACTTTATCACAGGCACTTCAGTTACCGTCACCACCGCTTCAAGGGTGGACAAGTCCTCCCTGACAGTGCCTCTCAATGCGGTTTACTACGACGGTGAACAGGCATTTGTATATGTGGCGGAAAACGGCAAAGCGATCAGACGGGATATCGAATCCGGCATATCCGATGGAGATCTCATGGCTGTGAATTCCGGGATAACTCCCGAAGACAGTGTTGTCGTCACATGGTCTTCCGGGCTCAGGGACGGCTGTGACATAGAGACGACTCCCTCGAAAGAACCTGTAGGATGAAAGGACTTATAAGCGGTACCCTAAAGAGACCGGTCACCGTAATAATCACCATTATCGGCCTCATCATATTTGCCGGCTTTTCCCTGACATCCATGCCCCTAAAGCTTATGCCGGACATGTCCATACCCTACATCATGGTGCTGTCCACCTATGTGGGCGCTTCTCCCGAGGAAGTGGACCGGCTTGTGACAGAACCCATAGAGTCTGCCTGCGGATCCATATCAGGTCTTGATTTTACCCAGACCCAGTCCATGGAAAATGCGGGCTATGTGGTGCTGGCCTTTGAATACGGCACCGACATGGACAAGGCCTACGAGGACGTGAAGGTGGCCATCGACAGCGCCAAGGCGGTGATCCCAAAAGAAGTGGACGATCCTCTCATCATGGAGATCAGCATGGACTCCGTGCCGGATATGACCATATCGGTAGAGGGAACTTCCGATGACATCGATGTCCTCCAGGAAGTGAACAACGACATCATTCCCCAGTTGAAAAAAGTTTCCACCGTTGCCAGAGTCCAGACCAGCGGAGGAAAAGAGAAATACATCCGTGTGCAGCTCATCCCCGAATATGTAAATCAATACGGACTGTCCATGGCCTCTGTTGCCGGAGCCATAACCGCAGTCAATTTTTCCACCCCCGCCGGCACAGCCTATTACGGCGATCAGTACCTCACCATGAAGTCCGAGGCAGCTTATGAGACCGTGACAGAGTTAGAGCAGGTCCCGGTGACCACCTCAAAAGGCCAGGTCATACATCTGTCTGACATTGCCATCATCAACTATGCCGTTGCAGACGCCACCAGCATAAGCCGCTACAACGGTCAGGAGACTGTAGTCATGTCCATCACAAGGAAACAGTCGGATTCCGCAGTCACCATGTCCAGAGATGTGATGAAGACCCTGGAAAAACTGAAGACCGACCGGCCGGAGCTTAAGATGGAAGTGACCTATGACTCCGCAGAGAATATAACCGACACCCTTTCCAGCGTTGGAAAGACCGTGGCAGAAGCTGTGCTCCTCGCAATGGTCATACTGTTCATATTCTTCGGAGATATAAAAGCTTCCCTGATAGTTGGAAGCACCATGCCCATATCGATACTGGCCACCTTCTGTCTCATGGACGCCGCGGGGTTTGATCTGAATGTCATCTCCCTGGGCGCCCTTATGATAGCTGTAGGTATGATGACCGACAATGCGGTTGTGGTCATTGAAATGTGTTTCAGAAAACTGGACGCCGGCCTCTCCTACCGGGATGCCGCATACACCGGAGCCGTGACTGTCATGAATTCCGTGGCTGGTTCCACCATCACCACGGCTGTGGTCTACCTGCCGATCTCCGTTATGGACGGCCTTTCGGCCCAGCTCTTCAAGCCCCTGGGCTTCACCATAATATTTGCCCTTTCCGCATCCCTTATATCGGCGCTCACCCTGATCCCTTTGTGTTTTGCTTTTTACAAACCCACAGAAAAGAAACAAACTCCCGTAAATAAAGGCCTTAACTGGCTGGGTGTCCGTTATGAAAAGATCCTCAGAAAGGTGCTGTCCAGAAAGAAACTGGTGCTTCTGATCTCCGTCATAATACTGGTGGTCACCTTCTCCATGACCCGATTCCTCAAGACAGAGCTCTACAGTGCCCCGGACGAAGGCCAGGTAAATGTGTCCGTGACCTTCCGCCCGAATCTCAGCCTGGAGGTAAAGGACCGGGAGATGAAACGGCTGGAAGAGTACGCTACATCCGACAAGGATATAAAAAGCTACAATGTCTCCATAGACAGCGACAGTTCCAGCGGCAGCATGTCCGCATATGTGGTGTCCGGCGTGAAGACTCAGTCTGTGGTGGACAGATGGAATGATGCCCTCACGGATTTTTCGGACATCTGCGAAGTCACAGCCTCCGTGGGCAGTTCCATGGGAGGCCTGAGTTCCGACACAACCTGCAGTTACATGCTGGGTGGAACGGATCTGGATACTGTGAGGGCTGAATCCTACAGGATCGAAGAGATCATGAAAAACACCCCCGGAGTCCTCAGGACCAAGAACTCACTTGCGGAGAGCAGTTCACAGATCGCTGTGAAGATAGACCCTGTGATGGCGCAGGCAAAGGGCTTCGGAGCCCAGCAGCTGGCGGGTCTCGTGTATGCCAATATGAAAGGCACAGATGCCGCAAAGGTCAGCAATGACAGCGTCACCTACACCATAAAAGTAAAATGGCCCGATGACTATTTCCGCACCGTCACGGACGTGGAATCCATGACCTTCACAAACCCAAGCGGAGTATCTGTTCCCCTTACAGAGATGGCGGAGATAAAGTTGGAATCCGCCCCGGATATACTCTACAGGCAAAACGGTCTTTGCATCGCCATGATCGATGCCACCGTACCCTCCTCCAACGCTGACGAACTGAAAGCGACCCTGGATGAAAAGATCTATTCCATGGAACTGGATAAGAACGTGAGGTTCGAAGAGGATCAGGAGACCACCATAATGAATGACGAATTCGCTGCCCTGGGAAAGGCTATATTCATAGCCATCTTCCTGGTCTTTGCAGTCATGGCGATACAGTTTGAGTCAGTGGCAAGTTCCCTCCTGATAATGCTGTGTCTCCCCTATGCTCTTATAGGTTCTATCCTCCTGCTGCTGGTATTGCAGCTTAAGATATCCATGGTCAGCCTTATGGGTATCCTGATGCTGTCCGGAATAGTGGTGAATAACGGTATCATCCTGATCGACATGGCCATACAGAACAGGGAAGCAGGAATGGAGATAAAAGAAGCCCTGGTGGACGCAGGTACCGGCCGACTGAGGCCCATACTGATGACCAGTCTCACCACCATCCTGGCTATGGTCCCCACAGCCACAGGTATCCCCAAGGGAAGCGAGACCCTGCAGGGCATGTCCGTTGTCATCGTGGGTGGACTCTTTGCCTCCACCATACTGACATTGCTCCTGCTGCCCACCTTCTATCTGATAATCGACACTCTGAAGATCCGCAGGGGAAACGGCGAAAATAAACGCCGTCTCGGTTTCAGAAAGAAGAAAGCCCTCACAGCCTCCGTCCCTCAGATAGAAGCTGCAGACGATCCGGCAAAGATTTCAGACACCGGGGACACTGACCTTCTGACAGAGACATCAGACGCTGAGAACACTTTAGATACGGACCTTCACCCGGAAGATACGGACCCTGAAGATACCGACATCCCGGCAGACAGTTCGGACACTGAGGACAATGACAATCCTTCGTGAGATTACATCCTGCCTCCTTGTACTGTACCGTCTGTCAGGGATATAACAGCAGACGGGGCACAGTCTTCCGGAGATATTGCTCTGCCTCCTTGTGCAACACTGCCTGTCAAAGATATAACAACAGACGAGGCTAGCCATTCTCGAGATATTGTCCTGTCTCCTTGTGTTTCACCGTTCTTTTGCGATATACTGATACGCGAACCGTAAACAGTATCTCTCTGAAAGTGATTCGATATATGGATTCCATACTGAAAAAAGCGATCCTCATATGCGCAGGGCTTGTGGTGCTGGCCTGCATCATATACCCGGCAAAGGGCGTG